>NZ_JAATOS010000429.1:0-3364 GCF_011806505.1 Salipiger sp. HF18
CGGCGTGCCCTCGGGGCGGCACGGCGCGGTGGGGTGCTACTCGACGCAGACCTACAAACACATGAACTCGGGCGAGGGCGGTCTCCTTGTCACCGATGACGAGGAGATCGCGGCGCGTGCGGTGATCCTCTCGGGCTCCTACATGCTTTACGAACGCCACCTCGCGGCGCCCGGTCCCGAGGTCTTCGAGCGGGTGAAATACCACACGCCCAACGTCTCGGGCCGCATGGACAACCTGCGCGCGGCGATCCTGCGCCCTCAGCTTGCGCTGCTCGACGACCAGGTGCGCCGCTGGAACGAGCGCTACCGCGTGGTCGAGGACGGGCTGCGCGACACGCCCGGGCTGACCGTGGTCGAGCGTCACGAGAAGGAGACCTACGTGGGTTCCTCGCTGCAGTTCCTGCTGCTCGACTGGGCGCCGGACCTGGTGCAGGAGGCGCTGGCCCGCTGCGCCGACCGTGGCGTCGAGCTCAAGTGGTTCGGCGGCGCCGAGCCGGTGGCCTTCACCTCGCGCTACGATTCCTGGCGCTACGCCGAAAGCGTGCCAATGCCGGCGTCGGACCGGATCCTTGCGGGCATCGTCGACATGCGCCTGCCGCTGACCTTCAGCCTCGAGGACTGCGCCCAGATCGCGCGCATCGTGCGGGCCGAGGTCTCGGCGGTGTGGCAGCAGGGCTGACGCCCCCCCGACCTTGACACGGCTGGAAGCGCGCGCGCCGCGTGATAGGTTACGCGGGACAGGGCCGGCAGGCCGGCCCGTCTTGGCATCTTTGCAAATGGGCCAGATCCCGGCACCGCGCCGGCCGGGCCCGGGGGGAGACCGCACCATGACCGCCAGCTTCGACACGATCCCGGAAACCGCCCTCGCATGGCATCGCGAGGGCAAGGGGGCGGTGCTCGCCACCGTCATCCAGACCTGGGGCTCGGCGCCTCGGCGGGTGGGCGCCCAGCTTGCCATTTCGGGGCAGGCCGAAATCGAGGGCCCGGTCTCGGGCGGCTGCGTCGAGGGCGCGGTGATCGTCGAGGCCCTTGAGGCGCTCGAGAGCGGCGAGGCGCGCGAGCTCGAATTCGGGGTGTCGGACAACGACGCCTTCGCCGTGGGGCTAGCCTGCGGCGGCACCATCCGCGTGCTGGTCGAGCCGGTGGGCAAGGTGCTGCGCGAAGAGCTGCTGACGGCGCTCTGCGAGGCGCGCGCGGCGCGGCGCCCGGTGGCCTATGTGGCGGATCTCGAGACCGGCGCGCGACGGCTGGACGAAAGCAGCCACGAGACGCGCTTTCGCATGGACCGCTCGGGCTTCGAGGAGGACGGGCGCACCTTCGTGGCCATCCACAACCCGCCGCTGCGCTTGGTGATCGTGGGCGCCGTGCACATCGCGCAGGCGCTGGTGCCGATGGCGAAGATCGCCGGCTACGATCCGGCCATCGTCGACCCGCGCGAGACCTTTGGCGCCAGCGCGCGCTTTCCCGGCGAGACGCTGCTCAACGACTGGCCCGACGAGGCGGTGGCGAAGCTCGGCCTTGACGGCCGCACGGCGCTGGTGCTGCTGACCCACGACCCCAAACTCGACGATCCGGCGCTGGAGCTGGCGCTGCGCTCGGGCTGCTTCTACATCGGCGCGCTGGGATCGACGCGCACGCAGGCCAAGCGGGTGGAGCGGATGACGGCGGCGGGCTTCTCCGAGGCCGAGATCGGGCGCATCCACGGGCCGGTCGGGCTCGACATCGGCGCCTCGGGGCCGGCCGAGATCGCGGTGTCGATCCTCGCCGAGATGACCCGGGTGCTGAGGACCGGCGCGTGAGATTCGGATCCGTCCCGCTGGCCGAGGCCGAGGGCGGTGTGCTGGCGCATTCCGTCGCGCTGCCCGGAACCCGGCTGCGCAAGGGGCGGGTGATCTCGGCCGGGGACATCGCGGCACTGGCGGCGGCGGGCCATGACGCGCTGGTGGTGGCCAGGCTCGACCCCGGCGACGTGGGCGAGGATGCGGCCGCGGCTCAACTCGCGGCGGCGCTGGTGCCCGATGCCGCGGCTGCAAGGCTGAAGATCGGCCGCGCGACGACGGGACGGGTGAATCTGCACGCGGCGCAGATCGGGGTGCTCGAGGTCGACGCCGCGCGCATCGACGCGGTGAACGCGGTGCACCCGATGATCACCGTGGCGACGGTGCGGCAATGGCAGAGCCTGCCCGAGAAGGGCATGGCGGCGACGATCAAGATCATCTCCTACGCGGTGCCGGGTGACGCCTTGGCCGAGGCCTGCGCCGAGGCGGGCCAGGCCATGCGCCTGCACCCGCTGCGCCACCGCAGCGCGCAGCTCATCGAGACGGTGATCGGCAACGAGCCTCCGCCGCCGAAGGGCCGGCGATCGATCCGCAACCGGCTCACCCGCATGGGGGCAGAGCTCGGTCCGGCGGTGACGGTCCCGCACGAGACCGCGCCGCTGGCTGCGGCCATCGCCGCGAGCGAGGCGGAGGTGATCCTGATCCTGACGGCCTCGGCCACGTCGGACCTGCACGACACCGCGCCCGAGGCGCTGCGGGCAGCGGGCGGCATTGTGCATCATTTCGGCATGCCGGTGGATCCGGGCAACCTGCTGTTCTTCGGCCAGCTCGGGGAGAAACCGGTCATCGGCCTGCCGGGCTGCGCCCGCTCGCCCGCGCTGAACGGGGCCGACTGGGTGCTGGAGCGTATCCTCTGCGGTGTCGAGGTGACGCCTCGTGACGTGATGGGCATGGGTGTGGGTGGTCTGCTGAAGGAGCCCCCCTCGCGCCCGCGCCCGCGCGAGGGCTGAGCTGACGGCAAGGGCTGTTGGCCGTGCGGGGGATATGTCGGCGGGGATTGGGGGGCGTGTGAGTGCTGAGTTGCCGGAGCGGGTTTGCCGCCGGTGCGAGGGCTGGCCTGCGGGTGCGGGCCTGTTGCCCGTCCGGGGACCGATCCGTCAGGACGGGTGGTCATCCGGGCGAGGCGCGATCTGGCGGAGCGGGCTGTCGCCCGCGCAGGTCTTGTCGCCCTTCTGCCTGCGGCATCGTGCTCCGCGGCCGTGCCTGCGTGACGCGACAGGCCAGTGTTCTGGTGGTGGAGAGGTCGGTCTTTCGGGAGGTCCCGGAGAGGCGAAGGTGTCGGTGCCCCTGGATCCTTTTCGATGCCCCGGGATATTCGGTGAGACTGGCTCGGGGTATCGGGGCGGTGTTGCCTCCGTGCATCGGGAGACCCGGGCCCGGGCAGGCCATCCCGCGAAAGCACCCCCATAAAAGACGAAACCCGCCGGCGGAGCGGCGGGGCGGGCGGTGGGGATACGGAGATCGCCGCCAGGCGTGCCCAAACGGGGCTTACTTTGGGGCCGGGCCCAGCCTCAAGATCATCTGGC
>NZ_JAATOS010000430.1:0-3354 GCF_011806505.1 Salipiger sp. HF18
TCTGGTCTACGTGCTGCTGCTGGCGACGCTGGTTCTGGCCCGTGTCGCCCGCATGGTGGCCGACCGGCGGGCGCAGTCGGCAGGATCCCGCCTGCACCTCCGGCTCACAGGCGTTTTCGCGCTCATGGCGCTTCTACCCACCGTGACCGTCGCCGTCTTCGCCGTGCTGACCATCAACATCGGCCTCGAGACGTGGTTCTCGAGCCGGGTGCAGAACGTGGTGGGCGCCTCGCTCGCCGCTGCCGAGGCCTACGAGGCCGAGCAGCGCCACGGGCTGGCCGAGGATGTCGAGGCGCTGGCCCGCTTCATCGACGCCGCCCGCCGCGCCAATTTCGCGCTCGATGACGGCGACATCCGCCAGATCCTCGGGCAGGGACAGGGCCAGATCCAGCGCGGCCTGCGCGAGGCCTATGTCATCGACGGCGCGGGCGAGATCCGGGCCCGCGGCGAACGCTCCTACCTCTTCGACTACGAGCAGCCCACCATCGCGCAGCTTGCGCAGGCGGACGAACAGGGCGTTGTCATGGTCCCCGACTGGGACATCCACGAGCTTCGGGCGCTGATCCCGCTCGACGCCTTCGCCGACCGCTACCTCTATGTCAGCCGCGAGGTCGACGGGAACCTGCTGAACCTGCTCGACCAGACGCAGGCCACCGCGCAGTTCTACCAGCAGTAGGAAAGCGAACGGGGCCGCAGGCTTTTCGACTTCGCGCTGCTCTACCTCGGTTTCGCCGTGCTGCTGATCCTTGCCGCGATCTGGCTGGGCCTGTGGTTCGCCGAGCGCCTCGCCCGTCCCGTGGGCCGCCTTGCCGGTGCCGCGCAGCGCGTCGGCGCGGGCGATCTCGAGGTGCAGGTGATCGAGGAAGAGGGCGATGACGAGATCTCAATGCTCGGGCGCTATTTCAACCAGATGACCCGCCAGCTGAAGGGGCAGCGCGAGACGCTGCTCGAGAACACCCGCCAGATCGAACGCCGCCAGCGGCTGTTCGACAGCGTGCTGTCCTCGGTGACCTCGGGCGTCGTCGGGCTCGACGACAGTGGCCGCGTCACCTTCGTGAACCGCTCGGCCGAGCGCCTGCTCGGCTGGCAGGAGACCAAGTCCGAAGTTCCGATCACCGTCGCCGTTCCCGAGTTCGGCGCGCTTTTCGAGAAGCTGCGCGACACCGGGCAGGAGACCGCGCAGGAAGAGGTGAAGGTGAGCCGCGAGGGCCGGCTCGAGCACCTTCTGGTGCGCATGTCGGTGCGGCGTCGCGCCAACGGCTCGCTCGAAGGCTTCGTGGTGGCCTTCGACGACGTCACCGACCTGGTGAGCGCGCAGCGCATGGCCGCCTGGGGCGATGTGGCGCGCCGCATCGCCCACGAGATCAAGAACCCGCTGACCCCGATCCGGCTCTCGGCCGAGCGCATCAAGCGCAAGTTCGGCCGCCAGCTCGAGGGCGAGGATGCCGTGAAGCTGGACCAGATGACCGAGGTCATCGTGCGCCAGACCGAGGACCTGCGCCGCATCGTCGACGAGTTTTCCAAGTTCGCGCGAATGCCCGAGCCCGACCGCAAACCCGAGGACGTGGTCTCGTTGCTGCGCGGCGCGGTGCTGCTGCAGGAGACCGGCCAGCCCGGCGTGCGTTTCGTGATTGACCTTCCCGACAACGAGATGCCGTCCGAGCTGGACGCCACGATGATCGGGCAGGCGCTGACCAACCTCATCAAGAACGCCGGCGAGGCCATCGAGAGCCTGACCGAGAGGGGCGCGCCCGAGGGCTACAGCCCCGAGATCCGCGTCAGCCTCGCCGAGCGCGACGGCCGTGCCGAGATCCGCATCGCGGACAACGGCATCGGCCTGCCCGAGGACCGGGCACGGCTCTTCGAGCCCTACGTGACAACCCGCGACAAGGGCACCGGCCTCGGCCTGCCCATCGTGAAGAAGATCATCGAAGAGCATGGCGGCAGCCTCGCTCTCGAGGATGCGCCCGTATTCGACGGCGCCTCCCATGCCGGGGCGATGGCGGTGGTCCGTCTGCCGCTCGGGCTGGCGCCGGCACGGCCGGCACACATGACCAGAGTGATTACCGAACTAGAGGGGCAGACATGAGCGATATCCTGATCGTCGACGACGAGCGCGACATTCGCGAGCTGATCGGGGACATCCTCGAGGACGAAGGCTACACCACGCGACTGGCGGCAAACTCCACCGAGGCCATGGCGGAAGTGAACGCCGAGCCTCCCGGCCTGCTGATCCTCGACATCTGGCTGAAGGACAGCAAGATGGACGGCATCGACATCCTCAAGACGGTGAAGCGGGACAACCCGGACATCCCGATCATCATCATCTCGGGGCATGGCAACATCGAGATCGCCGTCGCGGCGATCAAGCAGGGTGCCTACGATTTCATCGAGAAGCCGTTCAACATCGACCAGCTTCTGGTGGTGATCCGGCGCGCGATGGAGACGTCGCGGCTCCGGCGCGAGAACAACAAGCTGAAGCGGCGCGAGACCGAGGTCAGCCAGATGGTGGGCGAAAGCCCCGCCTTCCGCGCCCTCGTGGGCCAGCTCGACAAGGTCACCAAGTCCAACGGCCGGGTGATGCTGTCCGGTCCCGCGGGCTCGGGCAAGGAGGTGGCGGCGCGCTACATCCACGCACATTCCGGCCGCGCGCAGGGGCCCTTCGTCACGGTGAACTGCGCCGGCGTCGAGCCCGAGACCATGGAAGAGGTGCTCTTCGGCCGCGAGACCGCCGAGCGTGGCATCGAGCCGGGTCTGCTCGAGCAGGCGCACGGCGGGGTGGTCTATTTCGACGAGGTTGCGGACATGCCGCTCGGCACCCAGTCCAAGATCCTGCGGGTGCTGGTGGACCAGAGCTTTACCCGCGTGGGTGGCTCGGACAAGGTGCGGGTGGACCTTCGGGTGATTTCCTCGACCAACCGCGAACTCGAGGACGAGATCGCCTCGGGCCGCTTCCGGCAGGAACTCTACCACCGGCTCAACGTAGTGCCGATCGCGGTGCCGAGCCTCGAGGACCGGCGCGAGGACATCCCGCTGCTGGCAGAGTACTTCATCGACGCCTGCAACAAGTCGCAGGGCCTGCCGTTGCGCCGCCTGTCCGAAGACGCCGTGGCGCTGATGCAGACGATGATCTGGCCGGGCAACGTGAGGAAGATCAAGAACCTCGTGGAACGGGTGCTGATCCTCGGCGAGGGGACCGGGCCCATCGAGGCGCGCGAGCTGCCGCAGGAGGCGCCCTCGGGTGGCGACGAGGAAGGCCGCGTGGTGCTTTCGGGCACGCTGGCCACCCTGCCGCTGCGCGAGGCGCGCGAGGCCTTCGAGCGGGAATACCTGCTCACCCAGATCAACCGCTTC
>NZ_JAATOS010000431.1:0-3351 GCF_011806505.1 Salipiger sp. HF18
CCCGCGAACTACCTCGAGAAGCACCTGCGCGACGTGATCGCCATGGTCGAGCGCCGCAAGCAGGTCGAGCTGCTGGCCATCGGCATCGGCCACGACGTGACCCGCTACTACGACCGCGCGGTGACCATCACCGACGTCGAACAGCTCGCCGGCGCGATGACCGAACAGCTCGCTGCGCTCTTCGACAGCGACCCGCGCGCCCGCGCCCGCTTCATGGGGATCAAGAAGGCAGGGTAAGGGGCTCTGCCCCTCTTGGCCCGCGGCCAATTCCCCCCGGAGTTTATCTGGCAAGATGAAGAGCGGGCCCGTCCCCTTCATCTTGCCCCTAAACTCCGGGGGTGCGGGGGCTGGCCCCCGCTGCCGTCCGCAATGCGGGCGGCACTCTCCGGAGCCATCACACGCATCGACGGGACGCTATCCTGACCGTGAGCGCCCGCAGACTGCGCGGTTCTTGTCGGCCGACAGGGAGACCGACCCTGCCCGCTATGCCGATCAGGTGAGGTCTGCTACCCTCAGCACATATTGAGGCTGCAAGGCTGCATTTAGATGAAGAGACCATTGGTCATCGCATTGGCGCTGACATGCGCCGCCCCGCTCGAAGCTCAGAACATCGTCCCGCCTCAGGGCGAGCGGATCACAGACACCGGGTGCCTCGTGACCGGGCTCGATCCCAACGGCGACGGATTCCTCGCCCTGCGCACGGGCCCGGGCAGCCATTATCAGCAGATCGGCAGCCTTCACAACGGAGACGCCGCCTACATGCGCGCCTGTCTGGGCAAATGGTGCTACGTCGAGAACGGGGCCCTCAACGGGCGGGAGGCCAGGTTCCGCGGGTGGATCTACACCGCTTGGTGTGAGTTCTATCCGTGAGCTGTGATCGGCTCATCCGAACCGGCAAGCAAGCGACGCCAGACCGCAGGCAGGGGTCCGGCAGAGGTGAGATGGCCCTGCGCGCCCCAACGCTCCCTCTTGGCGCAATATTGTGATCCCAAGCGACCTTTCGGCAGACGACGCGCCTGTGTCGCGGGTCTTTGCCACTGGCGACTCGACGCAGGCTTGGTAAGTTCTGCGCAAAAGGAGGCCGAGCCATGTTCCAGACGTTCCATGAGACCGCCCGCCCCGAGCAGGGGCCGCCGCGGCTGAAGGCCCTGCGCGGTGAGCTCGCGCGTGAGGGGCTCGACGGTTTCATCGTGCCGCGCGCCGACGCCCACCAGGGCGAATACGTGGCGCCGCATGACGACCGGCTGGCATGGCTCACCGGGTTCACCGGCTCGGCGGGCTATTGCGTGGCGTTGCGCGACGTGGCCGGGGTCTTTGTCGACGGCCGCTACCGGGTGCAGGTCAAGGCGCAGGTCGCGTCCGATTATACCCCCGTCGACTGGCCCGAGACCGGGCTCGCCGAGTGGATCGCCCCCAAGCTGCCCGGGGGCGGTGCGGTCGGCATCGACCCGTGGCTGTTCTCGGTCGACCAGGCCCGCGGGCTCGAAGAGCGGCTCGCAGGCATCGAGCTGCGGCGCTGCGAGAATCTCGTGGACCGGATCTGGGAGGACCAGCCCGCGCCGCCCATGGGCGCGGTCTTTGCGCAGCCGGTGGAGCTTGCCGGCGAGGCGCATGGCGACAAGATCGCCCGCCTCGCGCGCACGCTCGGCGCCGACGCCTGCATCCTCACCCTGCCCGACAGCATCGCCTGGCTGCTCAACATCCGCGGAAGCGACATCCCCCGCAACCCGGTGCCGCACGGCTTCGCCCTGCTTCACGCCGATGCCTCGGTCACGCTCTTCATGGACGCCCGCAAGCTCGAAGAGCTGGGTGACCACCTTGGCGCCGCCGTCACTCTTCGTGACCCCTCCGACTTCCCCGAGGCGCTTGCCGCGCTGCGCGGCACGGTGCGGCTCGACCCGGCCTCCTGCCCCGTTGCGGTGCGCGAGGCGCTGATCGCCTGCGAGGTGACCGAGGCGCAGGATCCCTGCCTCATCCCCAAGGCGCGCAAGAATGCCGCCGAACTCGAGGGCACCCGCGCCGCGCATCTGCGCGACGGCGCCGCCATGGTGCGCTTCCTCGCGTGGCTCGACCGGCAGGCGCCGGGCAGCCTCACCGAGATCGACGTGGTGACGACGCTCGAGGGCTGCCGTGCCGCCACCAACGCGCTGCGCGACATCTCCTTCGAAACCATCGCCGGCGCCGGGCCCAACGGGGCCATCGTGCACTACCGGGTGACCGAGGGCACCAACCGTCCCGTGCGCGAGGGCGAGCTGTTGCTCGTCGACAGCGGCGGGCAATACGTCGACGGCACCACCGACATCACCCGCACCGTCGCCGTAGGCGACGTGGGCGGCGAGGAATGCGCCAACTTCACCCGCGTGCTCAAGGGCATGATCGCGCTGTCGCGGCTGCGCTTCCCGGCGGGGCTCGCCGGGCGCGACATCGACGTGCTCGCCCGGGCCGCGCTCTGGGAGGCGGGGCTCGACTACGGTCACGGCACCGGCCACGGCGTCGGCGCCTATCTCAGCGTGCATGAGGGCCCCGCCCGCATCGCGCGCACCGGCACCGTGCCCTTCGAGCCCGGCATGATCCTGTCGAACGAGCCGGGGTTTTACCGCGAGGGCGCCTATGGTATCAGGATCGAGAACCTCATCGCCGTGGAAGAGGCCCCGCCCCTTGCGGGCCAGGTGGTGCCACGGATGCTGCGGTTCGAAACCCTCACATGGGTGCCGATTGACAGGCGGCTGATCGTGACCGCGTTGCTGACCGCGGCGGAGCGCGACTGGCTGGACGCATACCATGCCGAAGTGCTCGAACGGATCGCACCGCTGGTCGAGGGAGACGATGCAACCTGGCTCGAGGCGGCCTGCGCGCCGCTTTGACACAGGGATGTCATATCGCGGCTTATATATGATCCGCGGACTTACGGGGAGAGACACATGCTGAAGCACATCAAGATCCGCCCGGCCGGGGGCACATGGGTGATCCGCGCCGGAGGTGCCGTCCTTGGCGAAAGCGGCCGGGCACTGGAGCTGACCGAGGGCGATATGCCCAGCGTCATTTACTTCCCGCGCGAGGACATCGCCATGGCTTTTCTCGAGCCGTCCGAGTACCGCACGCTGAACCAGTGGATCGGCGAGGCGCGCTATTTCAACATCGCGTCCAAGAGCCGGAATTACGACAACGCCGTCTGGTCCTACGAGGCACCGCTGGACGAGGCCAAGGATCTCGAGGGCTATCTCGCCTTCCATGTGCAGGACGGCGTGGCGGTGGAGCAGGTCTGAGACCGCTTTCCCGGCCTACCCTCCAGGACGCACATTCCCACATACGAAAACGGCCGGAGCTCTGACGCTCCGGCCGTTTTTCCGT
>NZ_JAATOS010000042.1:0-18791 GCF_011806505.1 Salipiger sp. HF18
GCACCTCCAGCATGGCCGAGCGCGACAGCCGCGCCACCACGCCGGTCGCCACCACCGCCAGCGCCAGCGCCGGCATCGTCAGGTGCCGCAGCAGCACCCAGAGATCGCGGTCGCCGTAGATCGGCCACATCCCCGAGGCCGGGAACCAGCGCAGCCGCACGGCGAAGATCAGGATCATCATCATGCCGAGGAAGAAGGACGGGATCGAGATCCCCAGCAGCACCGCGAAGGTGATGCCCCGGTCCGCCGCCCCGTATTGCCGCGCCGCCGAGACCACCCCCGCCGCCACGCCCACCACCGAGCACAGCACGAAGGAGGTCCCCGCCAGCACCAGCGTCGCCCCGAACCGGTCCAGCACCTCGTCGAGCACCGGCCGGTTGAGCGAGAACGACCGCCCGAAATCGCCCTGCACCATGTTCCAGAGCCAGATCGCGTAGCGCTGCACCGCCGGCTTGTCGAGCCCGAGATCCCGGTTCAGCTTCTCCACGTTCTCGGGCGTTGCGTAGCTCCCGAGGATCGCCGTCGCCGGATCGCCCGGGATCAGCGCCATGATGGCGAAGACGATCACCGTGATCCCCAGCAGCACCGGGATCGCCGAGACCAGCCGTTTCAGAATGTAGCTTCCCAAGGGGTGCCCCCGTTTTCCGCTGTCACCGACCGCGGCGCTTCATCTTGCCGGACAAACTCCGGGGTGAATGCGCGCTGCGCGCGCAGAGGGGCAGAGCCCCTGCTTCCGCGCGGGCGTCAGCCCGCGCCGGTCGGACCGGGCGCAGCCCCGGTCCGAAACCCCTTCAGTTCTTCGTCACCTCGTCCAGCAGCAGGAAGAACGACGGCTGCAGCTCGAAGCCCTCGACCCGGTCGCTGGTCACCGCGTTCTGCTTCCAGTTCGCCACGAAGACCCAGGGCGCATCCTCCTGCACGATCTCCTGCATCTGCTTGTAGAGCGTCGCACGCTCGTCCTGGTCGGTGGCGACCCGCGCCTTCTCGAGCAGCTCGTCGACCTCCGGGTTGGAATAGTATCCCGAGTTGAACCCGCCCTTGTCGGGCCAGGCCTCGCTGCGCAGCGCGAGGAACGGCAGGGTGTCGGGGTCGTTGGTCATCCACGCCATCTCGGCCATGTCCGCCTTGCCCTCGAGCCCGGGGTTCACCTCGCCGAGGAAGGTGTTCCACTCGTAGGTCTCGATCCTGGTGTCGAAGCCCACTGCGTTCAGGTCCGCCTGGATTGCCGTGCCCATGGCAATCGGATCGAGCATCCCCGACCCGCCCTCGGTCACGAAGAAGGTCAGCTCCGCGCCCTCGGCACCGGCCTCGGCGAGCAGCGCCTTCGCCTTCTCGGGGTCATAGGGGTAGGGCTCGAGCGCCTCGTTGTAGGCCCATGCGAAGGCCGGCGGCGTGGGGCCGGCGGCGACCTCGGCGGTGCCCTCGAGCACGTCGTTCACCAGCGCTTCCTTGTTGATCGCGTAATTCGCCGCCTGCCGCACCTTCTTGTCGGCGAAGGGGCCCTCCTTGGCGTTCAGGATCAGGAACCACACATGCGGGCCGGCCTGTTCGAAGATCCGGAAGCTGTCGCTCCGGAACTCCGACAGCGCCACCGGGGGCACCTCGACCATCATGTCGATGCCGCCGGCCAGCATCTCGGCGGTGCGGGTGTTGGCATCGGTGATCGGACGAAACACCACCGCCTGCAGCGCCGGCGCGCCGTCCCAGTAATCGGGGTTGGCCTCGACCACCACCGCCTCGTTCGAGCGCCATTCGGCGAAGGTGAAGGCCCCCGTGCCGCTCGGGTTGCGGGCGAAATCCGCGCCGTACTGCTCGACCGCCGCGGGCGAGACGATGAGCCCGGTAGGATAGGCGAGGTTCGACAGGAAGGGCGCGTAGGGCTCGGACAGGGTGAACTTCACCGTCAGCTCGTCCACCGCCTCGACCGAGGCCACCGACGAGAAGAAGAACGCCAGCGGGAAGGGGCCGGTGTCGTGAAACGGGTGATCCTCGTTCAGCATGCGCTCGAAGTTGAATACCACCGCCTCGGCATCGAAGGGGCTGCCATCGTGGAAGCTCACGCCCTCGCGCAGGGCAAAGGTGTACTCGGTGCCGTCCTCCGAGATCTCCCACGACGTGGCCAGCGCCGGCTCGACCTCGAGCGTGCCGGACTTGTAGCGCACCAGCCCGTCGTAGACGTTCATCAGGATGCGGAAGTCGTTCACCGCGGTCACCGCCGCCGGGTCCAGCGCCTTGGGCTCGGCGATCTGGCCCACGATAAGCACGCCGGGCGGCGTCTGCGCCGCTGCGGGCAGGCCGAGGCTCAGGGCAAGCGCGGTGCCGGTGGCGAGGACGCCCCGCCGGGTCCAGGTCAGAACTCCCATATTTTCATCCTCTCTGTGTCGCCGCCGCGGCCCGGCGGCCATAATTTTTCATGATCAATTGAAGCAGGCCAAATTATCGTGATAAATTCAACGAAATTCTTTCCCGACCGCTTGCCCGGAGGTGCCCGTGACCTTTTCCCTTCTCGTCCATGACCGCGAAACCGGCACATTCGGCGGCGCCGCCGCGACCGGGAGCCTTTGCGTCGGCGGCTGGGTCCTGCGCGGAACCGTCGATTCGGGCCTGTCGGCCAGCCAGGGCACCGCGCCCTCGACCTTCTGGGGCGAGGATGCGCTTACCGCCATGCGCGGCGGCGAAAGCGCGGCCGGGGCGGTGACGCGGCTCACCGGGGCCGATCCCGGCTGCGGCCACCGGCAGCTCTCGGCGCTGGACCCGCGGGGCGGCACGGGCGCCTTCACCGGCGCCGACAGCATCCCGGTCAGCGGTCACCACACCGAGCCGGGGCTCGTGGTGGCGGGCAACATGCTGGGGGCCTCCACGGTGCTGCCGGCGCTGCGCCGGGGCTATCTCGAGGCCGCGGGCAGCATGGCCGAGCGCCTGCTCGCCGGGTTGCGGGCGGCAGATGCGGATGCGTCGGACTTTCGCGGGCTGCAATCGGCGGCGCTGCTGGTGCTGCACCCGGAGGCGCCGCCCCTGAGCCTGCGTATCGACTATGCCGAGGCGCCGCTCGACGCGCTCGAGGCGCTGCTGGCCCGCGCGACGGGCTCGCCCTATGCCGACTGGCTGCCCGTGGTGCCGGTGGCCACGGACCGGACGCGGGCGCCGGCAGAGGCCCCGACCGTCGCGGGCCGCGCGCCTATTCGGCGATGAAGCGGCGCAGCACGCGCGCTTCCTGCTCCTTCATCAGCGACTCCGCCACCTCCATGTGGGCGCGCATCACCGCGCGGGCCCGCGAGGCGTCGTTCTTGCGCAGCGCGTCGACCAACTCGGTCTGGTAGGAGCGCCCCTTCTGCCAGAGCGCCCGGTTCTGCGGCTCGTATAGCCGGCGCCAGACCGTGAGTTCCGTCAGGATCTGCGTCATGAACTCGACGGTGAAGGCCAGCAGCGGGTTCTCGGCCCAGGACGCCAGCAGGGCGTGGAACTTGAGCGATGAGACGTGTTGCGCGCGCTCCTCGTCCACGTCGCGGGCGGGCAGGGGGTATTCGGCGATCACCTCCTCGAGCTGGGAGAGCTGTTCCTCGGAGAGGCGGCCGGCGAGGCTGGCGGCGACCTCGGGTTCGAGCAGCTTGCGGAGCTGGTAGATGTCCGAGATCGAGAGATCGCGGAAGTAGAAGTAGTTGGCCAGCAGCGCCCGCGCCCGTTCGCCGGTGACCTCGCCCACGAAACTGCCGCCACCGGGGCCGGTGCGGGTTTCG
The DNA here is from genome assembly GCF_011806505.1 of Salipiger sp. HF18. Classification (NCBI taxonomy): domain Bacteria; kingdom Pseudomonadati; phylum Pseudomonadota; class Alphaproteobacteria; order Rhodobacterales; family Roseobacteraceae; genus Salipiger; species Salipiger sp. HF18. The sequence continues at coordinate 3,738 of NZ_JAATOS010000042.1, forward strand.
ACCAGCCCCTGCGCCTCGAGGATGCGCATGGCCTCGCGCACGGTCCCTTTGGAGCGGCCGTAGCGGGCGATGAGCTCGGCCTCGCCCGGCAGGCGGTCTCCGGCGCGCAGCTCGTGCTCGACGACCCACTCCTTGATGGTCTCCGCGAGCTGCACCGGCCGCGAGCGCCGCGGCGGCGCCTTGTCCGGGCGTCTCGTCATCCGGGTCCTCCTGTGTGCGGCGGCGTCTGGCGCGCCGTCCGGGGGCGGTCCTGCGGGTCATCCCGCGGACCGGCGGCCCTTATAGCGCGGCGGCACCGGGGCTGGCCAGCCCCGCGGCGGGACACGCGGAGGCGCCATGGGGTGAAAACGAAAACTCCGCCGCGCGTGGGGCGCGGCGGAGCGATGAGTCCTGTCGTCTGGTCCAGACCGGCGGCCCGGATCAGTCGGCGGTGAGAAGCGGCGGCTTCTTCGAGGAGAGGCGCAGCTTGTCCGGCCCTTCGAACGAGAGCGACAGCTTGCCGTCCTTGATGCCGACCTTGACCACGCCGCCCTTCTGAAGCTTGCCGAACAGCAGTTCCTCGGCCAGCGGCTTCTTCAGGTTCTCCTGGATCACGCGGCCCAGCGGACGCGCGCCCATGCGGTCGTCGTAGCCCTTGTCGGCCAGCCATTCGGCCGCTGGCTTGGTGAGCTCGATGGTCACGTTGCGATCCATGAGCTGCGCCTCGAGCTGCAGCACGAACTTCTCGACGACCGAGAGGATGATCTCTTTCGGCAGCGGCTGGAAGCTGATGACCGCGTCCAGACGGTTGCGGAATTCCGGCGTGAAGGTCCGCTCGATGGCGGCGGTGTCCTCGCCCTCGCGACGGTCACGGCCGAAGCCGATCGCCGCCTTGGCCTGTTCCGCGGCACCCGCGTTCGAGGTCATGATCAGGATCACGTTGCGGAAATCCACCGTCCGGCCGTTGTGGTCGGTCAGCGAGCCGTGGTCCATCACCTGCAGCAGGATGTTGTAGACATCCGGATGCGCCTTCTCGATCTCGTCGAGCAGGAGCACGCAGTGCGGGTGCTGGTCCACGCCGTCGGTGAGCTGGCCGCCCTGGTCGAAGCCGACATAGCCCGGAGGCGCACCGATCAGGCGCGAGACCGCGTGCTTCTCCATGTACTCGGACATGTCGAAACGCAGCAGCTCCACGCCCAGCGTGCTGGCGAGTTGCTTGGCCACCTCGGTCTTGCCGACCCCGGTCGGGCCCGCGAAGAGGTAGTTGCCGATCGGTTTCTCGGGCTCGCGCAGGCCGGCACGGGCCAGCTTGATCGCCGAGCTGAGCGCCTCGATCGCCGGATCCTGGCCGAAGACCACGCGCTTGAGGCTCTTCTCGAGATCCTTGAGCACCTCGGCATCGTCCTTGGAGACGTTCTTCGGGGGGATGCGGGCGATCTTGGCCACGACCTCCTCGATTTCCTTGGCGCCGATGGTCTTGCGACGCTTGGATTCGGCCACGAGATGCTGGGCCGCGCCGGCCTCGTCGATGACGTCGATGGCCTTGTCGGGCAGCTTGCGGTCGTTGATGTAGCGCGCCGAGAGCTCGACCGCGGACTTGATGGCGTCAGCGGTGTACTTGATCGAGTGGTGCTCCTCGAAATAGGGCTTGAGGCCCTTGAGGATCTTGACCGTGTCCTCGACCGAGGGCTCGTTCACGTCGATCTTCTGGAACCGGCGGCTGAGCGCGCGGTCCTTCTCGAAGTGCTGGCGGAACTCCTTGTAGGTGGTCGAGCCCATGGTGCGCAGCTTGCCGCCCTGAAGCGCGGGCTTCAGGAGGTTCGAGGCGTCCATGGCCCCGCCCGAGGTCGCGCCGGCGCCGATCACCGTGTGGATCTCGTCGATGAAGAGCACCGCGTCGGGGTGTTCCTCGAGCTCGGTCACCACGGCCTTGAGCCGCTCTTCGAAGTCGCCGCGGTAGCGGGTGCCGGCCAGCAGCGCGCCCATGTCGAGCGAGAAGATGGTGGTCTTCGACAGCACCTCGGGGGTGTCGCCGTTGACGATCTTGCGCGCCAGCCCCTCGGCGATGGCGGTCTTGCCGACGCCGGGATCGCCCACCAGGAGCGGGTTGTTCTTGCGGCGGCGGCAGAGCACCTGGATGCAGCGCTCGACCTCCTGCTCGCGCCCGATGAGCGGGTCGATGTCGCCCTTGCGGGACTTGCTGTTGAGATCGACGCAGTACTTGCCGAGCGCCGATTCCTTGTTGTCCTGCGGAGCCTCGGCCTGGGTGGCCTTGGTCTCTTCCTCGGCTTCCTGCGCGCCGGTGACCGGGCGGCTCTCGCCGTAGGCGGGGTTCTTGGCCACGCCATGCGCGATGAAGTTGACCGCGTCGTAGCGGGTCATGTCCTGCTCCTGCAGGAAGTAGGCGGCGTTGCTCTCGCGCTCGGCGAAGATCGCGACGAGCACGTTGGCACCGGTGACCTCGGTCCGGCCCGAGGACTGGACGTGGATCGCGGCGCGCTGGATCACGCGCTGGAAGGCGGCGGTGGGCACCGCTTCGGACCCCTCGATGTCGGTCACGAGGTTCGAGAGATCCTCATCGATGAACTCCACCAGCGTGGTCCGCAGCTCCTCGGTGTCCACGGAGCAGGCCTTCATCACGCGTGCGGCATCGGGTTCGTCGATCAGTGCGAGCAGGAGATGTTCCAGCGTCGCGAATTCATGGCTGCGCGAGTTCGCGAGAGCCAGCGCTGCGTGAATGGCCTGTTCCAGGGTATTCGAGAAAGACGGCACGGGGGCGCTCCTCTTGTCTGCGTCGGGCGGTCAGGCCCAACATTGCCTTCTATCGTTAAAGTTCGGTCGACTCCCGCGTTCCATCAAGGAATTTCTTGGCCGATGCCGCTCACATTTGCAGTGAGCCATGACATCTGGCGTGAAAAGCGGCGGCTCAGAACTTGTCTTTCCTTGCGCGGATCTCGGCGAAGACCTCTGCATCGGTAGCGGTCTTCATGCCCAGCAAATCGCGGATTTCCGGGGAGTCGGGACGCAGGAAAGGGTTGGTGGCCAGTTCCTCGGACAGCTTGCAGGTGGCGGTTGGAAGCCCCTCTGCCCTGGCTTTGGCAATGTCGTTTGCTCTAGATTTAAGCGTTGCGTTGCCGGGTTCAATGGTCAGCGCGAAGCGGGCGTTGGATTGGGTATATTCATGGCCGGAGCAAACCATTGTTTCGGGTGGTAGCGCTGCCAGTTTCGACAGGCTGTCCCACATCATCTCCGGCGTTCCCTCGAACACGCGGCCGCAGCCGAGCGCCATCAGGCTGTCCGCAGTGAACACCACCTGCGCCTCGGGGAAGTGGAAGGCGATGTGGCCGAGCGTGTGACCGGGCACATATATGACCTCGCACCGGGTTCCCGCAACCTCGAGCACGTCCCCGCCCTGCACCGCGAGGTCGAGGGCGGGCATCTTCTCCTGCTCGGCGCGGGGGCCGACGACGGAGCAGCCGAAGGTGGCACGCAGCTCGTCGACGCCGCCGACGTGGTCGTGGTGGTGATGGGTGATGAGCAGCGTGTCGAGGCCCCAGCCGCGCTCGGACAGGGCCGCGGCGATCGGCGCCGCCTCGGGCGCATCGATGAGGCAGACCCCGCCGGGACCCCGCACGAGATAGGCGTAGTTGTCGCTGAGACAGGGGACGGTGACGATCTCCATGGTCTTTCCTCATAGGCTTTGCCAGACTGCGCCCAGCTTGAAGGAAGGGAGAGAGCGTCGCAATGCACCTCGACGTTCACGATATGCGTGACTTCTACTATCGCAGCGCACTCGGCCGCGCGGCGCAACGCATCGTCCGCGACCAGGTGCTGCAGTTCTGGCCCGATGCCCATGGCCACACGATGGTGGGCTATGGCTTCGCGGTGCCGCTCTTGCGGCCGTACCTGAAGGGCGCGCGCCGGGTCGTCGGGCTGATGCCCGCGCCGCAGGGGGTGATGTCCTGGCCCGCCGGGCAGCCCAACGTCACCGTGCTGTGCGAGGAAACGCTCTGGCCGCTCGAGACCGGCCACGTCGACCGGCTGATCATGATGCACGGGCTCGAGACGTCGGAGCGGCCCTCGGAGCTGCTGGACGAATGCTACCGCGTGCTGGGGCCGGGAGGCGAGGCGCTGTTCGTGGTGCCCAACCGCTCGGGCCTCTGGGCGCGCTCCGAGAAGACGCCCTTCGGCTACGGCCGCCCCTATTCGCTGAGCCAGCTCGACGCGCAGCTCAAGCGCCACGATTTCATCCGGCAGAGCCACGTCTCGGTGCTGTACCAGCCGCCCTCGAGCCGCCGGTTCTGGATGCGCACCGGCCCGGTGTGGGAGCGCATCGGCCGTGCCATCCCGGCGCTGGTGGCGGGCGGCGTGCTGATCGTGCGGGTGTCGAAGCGCTACCCGCCCGAGCGCACCGGGCTGGGCGACAAGGTGCGGATGCCGAACCCGCTCGACGTGCTCACGCCGGCGCCCAAGAAGGAACAGAAGCCGGTCTGACGGTCTGCCATCGTTGCGGAGCGGCGGCTTGAGGCGTGCCGGTCTTTGGGGACTTGCCGATGTCGCCGCTCGCTCGTGCCGATGCCGTGGCGTGTCTCGCGTCGGTGCCATGCTGCCTCCGCCCGCTCCCTCTCTCCTGTCAGGGCGGCCTGACGCGTACCGGCGGCGCCCGGTCCCTCACGCGGTTCCCGCAAGTTGTCCTGCGCTGGTGTCGTGAGCTCCGTCACGCCCGTGTCGAGGGACCACACGCCGATGCCGCGTGTTCCTCCACACCGGCCCGGGGGCTCGTCCTGCGCCGGTCCTGCCGTCCTGCCGCGCGCCTGTGTCGCGCGGGGCCTCCGACCGGTCGCGACGAGGTCCCGCCCGGGTCCTGCGGCAGGACGCCGCGGCGGGCGGCAGAATCGCATCACCGGGACGTGACTCGCTGAAACTTGACGTTTCGCTGGTTAACGCAAACATTGGCCCTCCGCAGATCCCGACGGACCCTGTGTCGGGCGGTAACGGCGGGCGTTCCGGACGCGTGGTGGCGCAGCTTTCCAACGGTTTGCGCTATCGCGGGATGGCGCCCCTTGCCGCAGCCAGGGGCCGTTTTTGTTTGCCTGAATTAACGAAAAATCAATTAATTCCAAAAGCCTGTCCGAGAGCGCCGTTACGGAAAGGCGCAAGTCCTTGGAAAATGACGGCTTCAAGCTGGCCGCAAAACCTCCTAAGCATGTTGCGAGGGCGGGGTGCCTCTGCTACATCCGCGCTGATTTCGACGCCCTGGTGCAGATCAGGGCAGGGACAACGCCTCCGGACACCGGGACGACCCCGTGTGTCGCGGGGGCCTCATATCGGAAGGGTGGACGTGTCAGAACCAGCTTCGATCTCCGGCGGCATCGCGGCACGCTATGCCAAGGCGATCTTCGACATCGCCAAAGAGAACAATGATCTCGGCAATCTCGAAGGCAACATCAACGAACTGGCGGCCGCGCTGGACGACAGCGCCGACCTGCGCGATCTCGTCTCCTCGCCGATCTATCCCCGTCAGTCCATGCAGGACGCGATCATGGCCGTGTCCGCCAAGATGGGCCTCATTCCCGCGCTGCACAACGGCCTGGGCCTGATGGCGCAGAAGCGCCGTCTGTTCGTGCTGCCGCAGGTCATCGCCCAGCTTCGCGAGAAGATCTCCGAGGCCAAGGGGGAAGTGACCGCCGACGTGACCAGCGCCACCGCGCTGTCCGACGAGCAGACCGCCCAGCTTGCCGAGAAGCTCAAGTCCAGCTTCGGCAAGGATGTGAAGATCAAAACGACCGTTGATGAGGGTCTCATCGGTGGTCTCGTCGTCAAGGTGGGCTCGAAGATGATCGACACGTCGATCCGCTCGAAGCTCAACTCCCTCCAGAATGCAATGAAAGAGGTCGGATAAATGGGTATCCAAGCAGCCGAGATCTCGGCGATCCTTAAGGAGCAGATCCAGAACTTCGGCAAGGAGGCCGAAGTCGCCGAAGTGGGCCGTGTGCTCTCTGTCGGTGACGGTATCGCCCGCGTCCACGGCCTCGATTCCGTGAAGGCCGGCGAGATGGTCGAATTCCCGGGCGGCATCATGGGCATGGCGCTGAACCTCGAAGCCGACAACGTCGGCGTCGTGATCTTCGGCTCCGACCGCGACATCAAGGAAGGCGACCTCGTCAAGCGCACCAACGCCATCGTGGACGTCCCCGCCGGCGAGGCACTGCTCGGCCGCGTGGTCGACGGTCTCGGCAACCCGCTGGACGGCAAGGGCCCGATCGCAGCCTCGGAGCGCCGCATCGCCGACGTGAAGGCACCGGGCATCATCCCGCGTAAATCCGTGCACGAGCCCATGGCGACCGGCCTCAAGGCCGTCGACGCCATGATCCCGATCGGCCGCGGCCAGCGCGAGCTGATCATCGGCGACCGTCAGACCGGCAAGACCGCCATCGCGCTCGACGCCATCCTGAACCAGAAGTCGTACAACGACGCCGCCGGCGACAACGAGAGCAAGAAGCTCTACTGCATCTACGTCGCCATCGGCCAGAAGCGCTCGACCGTCGCGCAGCTGGTGAAGCGCCTCGAAGCCACCGGCGCCATCGACTACTCGATCGTCGTGGCCGCAACCGCGTCCGACCCGGCGCCGATGCAGTTCCTTGCCCCCTACGCCGCGACCGCCATGGCGGAATACTTCCGCGACAACGGCAAGCACGCGCTCATCATCTACGATGACCTCTCCAAGCAGGCCGTGGCCTACCGCCAGATGTCGCTCCTCCTGCGCCGTCCGCCGGGCCGTGAAGCCTACCCGGGCGACGTGTTCTACCTCCACTCGCGCCTGCTCGAGCGTTCGGCCAAGCTGAACGAGGATCACGGTGCCGGCTCGCTGACCGCGCTGCCGATCATCGAGACCCAGGGCGGCGACGTGTCGGCCTTCATCCCGACCAACGTGATCTCGATCACCGACGGCCAGATCTTCCTCGAGACCGAACTGTTCTTCCAGGGCATCCGTCCGGCCGTGAACACCGGTCTGTCGGTGTCGCGCGTGGGCTCCTCGGCCCAGACCAAGGCGATGTCCTCGGTGGCAGGCCCGGTGAAGCTGTCGCTCGCCCAGTACCGCGAGATGGCCGCCTTCGCGCAGTTCGGTTCCGACCTCGACGCCGCGACCCAGCGCCTGCTGAACCGTGGTGCACGTCTGACCGAGCTGATGAAGCAGCCGCAGTACTCGCCGCTGACCAACGCCGAGATCGTCTGCATCATCTTCGCGGGCACCAACGGCTACCTCGACAACATCCCGGTCCGTGAAGTCGGCAAGTACGAGGCGGCGCTCCTCGCCTTCCTGCGCGGCCAGCGCAAGGACATCCTCGACTGGATCGAGAGCGAGGACCCGAAGATCAAGGGCGAACCCGCGGACAAGCTTAAGGCAGCGCTCGACGAATTCGCCAAGACCTACGCCTGAGCGCCCTGAAAGGACAGGATCATGCCTAGCCTAAAGGACCTCAAGAACCGGATCTCCTCGGTCAAGTCGACCCGGAAGATCACCAAGGCCATGCAGATGGTGGCCGCCGCGAAACTGCGGCGGGCACAGGATGCTGCCGAACAGTCGCGTCCCTACGCCGAGCGCTTCAACAAGGTGCTCGGTGCTCTGGCCGCGTCTGTCGGTGGCAGCGCCACGGCTCCGAAACTGCTGTCCGGCACCGGCCAGGACGACGTGCACCTGCTCGTCGTCATGACCGCCGAGCGCGGGCTCTGCGGTGGTTTCAACAGCTCCATCGTGAAGAAGGCGCGGGTCGAGATCGAGAAGCTCAGGGCCGCTGGCAAGACGGTCAAGATCCTGACCGTCGGCAAGAAGGGCCGCGAGCAGCTCAAGCGTGACTTCGCCGATCTGTTCGTCGGACACGTCGACCTGAGCGAGGTGAAGAAGCTCGGCTACGCCGACGCGCAGGGCATCGCCAAGGACGTGCTGACACGTTTCGATGCCGGCGAGTTCGATGTCGCGACGATCTTCTACTCGGCCTTCGTCAACGTGGTCAGCCAGATCCCGACCGCGCAGCAGATCATCCCGGCTGCCTTCGAGGCACCGGAGTCCGACGAGGAGGGCACGGGCCCCCTCTACGATTACGAGCCCGACGAGGAGCGTATCCTCGCCGACCTGCTGCCCCGTGGTGTCGCGACCCAGATCTTCTCGGCTCTGCTGGAGAACGCGGCCTCGGAACAGGGGGCTCGGATGAGCGCCATGGACAACGCCACGCGCAACGCGGGCGAGATGATCGACAAGCTGACCATCGAGTACAACCGTTCGCGTCAGGCGGTCATCACCAACGAACTGATCGAAATCATCTCGGGCGCCGAGGCGCTCTAAGAACCGGAGACGATAAATGGCAAACGCAAAAGGCAAAGTGACCCAGGTCATCGGCGCCGTGGTCGACGTGAAGTTCGACGACCACCTCCCCGAGATCCTGAACGCGCTGACCACCACCAACGACGGCAAGACCCTGGTTCTTGAAGTTGCACAGCACCTCGGTGAAAGCACCGTGCGTACCATCGCGATGGACTCGACCGAAGGTCTGGTCCGTGGCCAGGAAGTGACCGACACCCAGGGCCCGATCTCGGTGCCCGTGGGCAACGCCACCCTGGGCCGCATCCTGAACGTCGTGGGCGAGCCCGTCGACGAGCAGGGCCCGGTCGAGGCGGACGAATACCGTGCGATCCACCAGCCGGCACCCGAGTTCGACGAGCAGGCGACCGACACCGAGATCCTCGTGACCGGCATCAAGGTCATCGACCTGCTGGCGCCCTACTCGAAGGGTGGCAAGATCGGCCTCTTCGGCGGCGCCGGCGTGGGCAAGACCGTTCTCATCATGGAACTGATCAACAACATCGCAAAGGTGCACTCGGGCTTCTCCGTGTTCGCCGGTGTTGGCGAGCGGACCCGTGAGGGCAACGACCTCTACCACGAGATGATCGAATCCAACGTCATCAAGCCCGACAACCTGTCGGAATCGCAGGTGGCGCTGGTCTACGGCCAGATGAACGAACCGCCGGGGGCCCGTGCCCGCGTCGCCCTGACCGGCCTGACCCTCGCCGAGCAGTTCCGTGACCAGTCCGGCACCGACGTTCTGTTCTTCGTGGACAACATCTTCCGCTTCACGCAGGCAGGCTCCGAGGTGTCCGCACTTCTCGGCCGTATCCCCTCGGCCGTGGGCTACCAGCCGACGCTCGCGACGGACATGGGCGCGATGCAGGAACGCATCACCTCGACCAAGAACGGCTCGATCACCTCGATCCAGGCCGTCTACGTTCCCGCGGACGACCTTACCGACCCCGCGCCCGCGACCACCTTCGCCCACCTCGACGCGACCACGGTTCTCAACCGCGCGATCTCGGAACTCGGCATCTACCCGGCCGTGGACCCGCTGGATTCGAACAGCCGGATCCTCGACCCGCAGATCGTCGGCGAAGAGCACTACAACGTCGCACGTGACGTGCAGGGGATCCTCCAGCGCTACAAGTCGCTGCAGGACATCATCGCCATCCTCGGCATGGACGAACTGTCGGAAGAGGACAAGCTGACCGTGGCCCGCGCCCGGAAGATCCAGCGTTTCCTCAGCCAGCCGTTCGACGTGGCGAAGGTCTTCACCGGCTCCGACGGTGTCCAGGTTCCGCTCGAAGACACCATCTCGTCGTTCAAGGCCGTGGTTGCAGGCGAATACGACCACCTGCCCGAGGCAGCCTTCTACATGGTCGGCGGCATCGACGAGGTGCTCGCCAAGGCCGAGAAGCTGGCCGCGGAAGCTGCCTGATGACTGCCGGGGGGCCGGCTCTGTGATCCGCGCCCCCCATTCAACCGGAGGCCCCTATGGCTGATACGATGCAATTCGACCTCGTGAGCCCCGAGCGGAACCTGCTGTCCGCCCAGGCTTCGACGGTCGCGATCCCCGGCTCCGAGGGTGACCTCACCGTGGGTCCGGGTCACGAGCCCACGATCACCACGCTGCGCCCCGGCATCCTGAAGGTCGAGACCGACAAGGGCGCCGAGGAGTTCGTCGTGACCGGCGGTTTCGTCGAGATCGGGGACGGCGTGACCGTCCTGGCCGAGAAGGCCGTGCCCCATGCCGACATGGACCAGGCGACCTACGAGGCGCTGGTGTCCGAGGCAGAGGCGACCTACAGGCAGATCAAGGAAGCCACCAACAACGAACCCGGCCCGGTCGACGAGGCAGCCAAGCTGCTCATGGACATGGTCGCGATCGGTGGCCACATCGGGCTCGACCCGAAGCAGCCGAACTTCTGATCCCGGCCTTGTCGCCGGAACGGATCGAGGGCCCCGCTTGCGCGGGGCCTTTTGCTTTTGCGGTGGGCTGTTGTGTGCGGGCCGTGCGCTTCCATGGCGGGGCACCGGATGCTATCCCCCCTCGGCAACGGAGGAGACGGCATGCGGAAACTGCTGGGCGCGCACATCGGCATCGAACAGGGCAACACCGAGCTGTTCTCGGATTTCGCCAATGGCGGCGAGATGTGGACGGGCTCGGGCACCCGCGAGCGCCGCAAGGCCGTGCGCTTCTCGGAAGCCTTCCGCAGCCCGCCCTCGGTGCAGGTGTCCCTCTCGCTCTGGGACATGGACCAGAGCGCCAATATCCGCGCCGACATCCTTGCCGAGAACATCACCGAGAGCGGCTTCGAACTGGTGTTCCGGACCTGGGCCGATACCCGCATCGCAAGGGTGCGGATGTCGTGGCTCGCCATCGGCGAGGTCGCGAGCGAGGACGACTGGCAGCTGTAGTAACGGGGGGACGTGCCTGCCGGGGCCGCACGCGGTGTTCGGACGGCGTTTCGGTTGGCATTGAGGCGTTTGGAAGATGGCCGGTTCGGCCGTCGTTCGCAGGGCCTTCGGGGCGGGGCCCGGCGGCGGGTGGCGATGTCGGCGAAAATGGCCGGGGCCAGTGCGGATGGTGACGGGGGAGGGGGGCGCTGCCTAACCGATATTTGAAGTTTTTTGGCGACGGCAAACCCGGGCTATTCGGCCAGGTCGGCAATTGTCCGGCCGCAGCCGGAAATCCCGAGCACCGGTGGCGGTTCGCCGTAGAGCTGAAGTGCGTCCGCGCGCCTGACTGTCAAGCAGCGGACGCGCTTGATCGAGCCGACGCCTCTATGCGCGGTCGAACCGCCGTGCGCCCAAAGGCCGGCCACGCAGCCCTCCACAGGGCCGTGCCAGTGGCACAGGTCCCAGGTCATGCGTAAAGGCGCGTTGTTCTCACCCCACCAGTGATCAGTTCTTCAGGCTTCGGCCTGCTCGCCATCGTCCGGCTTGATCGCGCCGGTCTTGGAACGACGCCGCTCCTCGATGCGCGCGTCCACTTCGTCGCGCACGGACTGAGGGCAATCCGCGTGATCGGCAATCAGGCGGGCGTCCGAAACTTTCGCCACCCGGCAGAACAGCGAAAACATGCCTTGTAGCAGGCGATCGTCCTCGCACTCCCACACAGCTTGGTCGAAGTTGTCATGCACGGCTTTGAGCCTGCGCAGCTGGTAGTTGCGTGCATCGATGGCGGCCTTGTCACGAATTGCTTCGATACGGGCATCGGCGCGCATCTGGCTCTCAGTCCGGCGACGGCGATCGATGATGGGACGCTTCTTGGGTTTGGTCATTTTGGGGTCTCCTCAGAGAAGGGTTTCACAGAATGCCGCGGTCTTTCTGGGTGGGGCCGGTAATCGCGAACAAGAAGCACATGCGTCCCTTTGAAATGAGAAAAAAACTTTCGAGGGCATCTATTCAGTCCTTTTCCGGAGGTTCCTCTCGGGCGTCGGGCAAGCGACTGATTTTGCGGGATATACTGATGATCGCACGCGACAGAGATTTTCGCGCATTCGCGATGCGATTGCGTGCTGCCGTGCCGAGTCCCGACGCGATCTCGACGATGGCGTCATCCGCCAGCCTGATCTCATCGAACGCGTCCTTCAGCTCGGCCCGAGCCTCGCTGCCAGCCTGCGCACGAAGAACCTCGAGGGCACGGCCGAATAGCCGCTGCGTCGGCGACGCGGAGGTTGATCCCTTCTCATCCCCGCTGCCACTCGCATTTCCGGCTCCGACAACCACACGGCCTTCAGCGACATCCCGCGCCACCGACAGGGTCGCGTTCGCCTGGGCGGCCTTCTGGTCGGCATTCATCTCGCGGCCGACCACGGACGCCTCCTTAGCATCGATCTCATCTTCACGCGCGCTCTGGGCCAGATCGCGCTCCGCCAGCTTTCGCTCCTGTTTTTCTCTCCAGACGCGCGGGCTGACATGGCACCGCTTCTTGGGCACACTGACCAGGTCCAAGGTATCCGCCTCACCGGCTTCGAAGGCTTCGCGCGCCTTCCTGTTGTGTTCCAGGGCCTTGCGAAGTTTCCGCTTCCGCTTTTTCCCTCGCTTCAAACCGACTGCCTTGAACCAGTCGCCCACATCATCCTGACCCTTCTCGTAGCTCGCGATCACTGGGTGGATGGAGGGCTGGAGCATCCGTTTGCCGCACGGGAGCTTTGTCCGCGGCATCACCACCGCATGGATGTGATAGGTCTCCTCATCCACATCGGCCCGGGCATGGATGCAATCATCGCCGAACGCGTGCTTCAGCCAGCCTATGGCACAGTCCTCGAACTGCTGCTCGAGCGTCGGGCCGCTTTCGTCGAGGAAGCCCTGCATGTCGAGTGCGAACCACTTCTTGTTCGTCGTCAGGATCACCTCACGCATCGGGCCATGCTTGGATGCCCTCCACGGGTCCTTCGGCCCTTCTCGAAGGAGCTGCTTGAGATCGCTCTTGTGCCGTCGCTTCTTCAACCCTTCCATCTGGATTAGGAAGTTCTCGAAGCGCATCTCGGCGATCTGGTTCCAGGCCGTCTGAGCCCAGTTAGCCTCGCCGATAAGCAGCCGGTTCAGCGGTCTCTTGTTCGGGTCAGAGTGGCCGACATCGCCACCGTCGCGCCTGCGGTGGGACTCGTAGCCTGCGAGCTGGTGGGGCCACATGCCCTGCATGCGCATCGCGATGCGGAACTTCTTCGATTTCTTTCCCATGTCTCTGCCTCTTGTTGGGGAGGGCAGGACATGGGGTGGCGCTTTCCGCGTCGGAAATGATCACCCGAACCTCTTTTTGCCACCTGTGGCAATCCTGGGCCGAGCTAAGTTCATTGGAGAATAAGTAAGTTTGGAGTAAATGTATGAGAGGCCTGTTTTCTTAAGAAGAAAAAATCTGTGTTATCGTGAGTTCATCTATTTCCGGGCGCGCTGATGGTTCGCTGACCCGCTGCATTTCCCTCATTTTCAGTTTGGTCGTCCGCGAAGTAATATAGGCCAAAGGCTAGGATTAGCGCAGAGGTCACAGCAATCAAGATCCTCTTGGTGTAGTAAAAAGTGGGCTCGCCCTTTTTGACTCTGCTCCATTCATGTTTTAGAAGTTTTTTAGAGGCGGATAAGTATTTTCTTTCAATTCTCTTGACGGCATCCGGCGTAAATTTGTCCTTTGAGCCTGCAAGTCTCTCAAATTCTTCCATTGCCAGTATTAGTTCTTTAGGTATATCTTCCTCCGAGTTTACCCTCAGAATTATGCCGTGGTTTGCTTTGTTTAGCTCCTTGTAATTCTTTACAAGCTCATTGGCGTCGATAGTTGTGCCCGAATTCTTCAGGCGCTTCAAGTCACACACGGCGTTAATGCACACAAGATAGTCTGATAGGCACTGCCTAAGATCGTTGATCCAAGCTTGCCTAAATTCTGATACCTTTTGCTCCTTGCCAATAATCATTCCGATTATTGATATAACACCGGCGACTATTGCTGCACCAACCGCCCCAACGCTAACTCCCCCCAAGTCAAATGCCTTTCGTTTTGTGGTGGCAAAACTGATGCCTGATGCTCATCGTATGTTGCCATATCATCTGGGTTGTAGTTAGAGTCAAAGAAAATCTTTTGGGAGTTGGCGACTGTGCGAGAAAAACTGACGTTTCACTTTGAGGGAGGCTTAGCTGACGAGCATCAAATGAACTTCTACGAAGTCGCTCGGTTCCAGTATGCTGCTTCTAGATTGCTAGTTAAGTTGGCACAGTTCCGGCAGGTCGGTCGTTTTCCCAAAAACATCTCGAATAAATCAAACGTCGACATCTTTGTTAAACCCTTTACCGAAGGTTCATTTAACATTGACGTCGACGATCCTGGGCAGCCGAAAGAAGATCAGTTTGTTGACCTTAGCTTAGGCGACCTTGTCGCGTATATCAGCGAGAGAGTAATCGAGAAAATAGATGAAGAAGCAATGGGGCGAAGCCTTTCCAGGCTTCCGGCGGCGAGGGCCGATGTTTCCGACGTCACTGCGGACGCTGTTGATACTGCTGCGCATGAGCTAGCAAGTGGAAACGCCGAAATCGGCGACTTCCCGGCTGACTTACAGCCGCTACTGAGGAGGCGAGTTGCTGAAATCAATCGAGATGAGCGTTTGCTGGAGCGTGAAGGATCCATAAAGAAAATTGACGCTGCTAGAGAACAGAAACTCATCGCTATGGCAGCACCTTTAATGAGTGAGATGGCTGTTGCTCTGCGGCGAAGTGCAGAAACTTTGGAGGTTACGTCTACGAGCGATCGAGGCGTGAACAAAGTTCTCTTTCTTGATGAGCGAATGGCGTCGGACATTGAGACCGCCAGAGTCGATACAGAGATAACGGCAATACTCTGTGATGTTGTGCAATTCAACAAGGACAATGGTTGGGGCAAGGTGAAGATTGAAAACGGCTCCAAAGTTGTCAGCTTCAGCATTCCCTACGACCTCCTCCCTTCAATCAAGCAGAGATTGATTGACACGATGAAGAAGGATCAAGTCTACCTGCAAACATATTTCGTGCGAGACCGAGGCGGCGACGTTGTTAGATTGATAGTCGCAGGCATTCTTAATACTCCGACGATGTAGGCAGGATATTTTGTGATTGGTTTTTGGTCACATTGCTTATGCTTTAGTGGCTAGCTCATCGCATTTCATCTTTGGTTCGTTTTTTGACGAACGCTGACATTTTACTCACTAAGTAACCCGCGCAATCGTCCTTCGGACGCTTTCGCGGGCTACCGTTCGCCG
>NZ_JAATOS010000432.1:0-3351 GCF_011806505.1 Salipiger sp. HF18
TTCTCGCCGCCTTCTGCCTGCCCTTCTCTTCCTCTCCCTCTTCCCTCCTCTCCACCTTGATGCCCTTTATCATCGCTTCCCCTTCTGCGTAATCCTGGCTGTGCTGCGCACCCACGCGGGCGGCGGCGCCGTTGGGGCCGCGGAACACCATCGGGCAACCCATCTGGCCGCCGGACATGTAGAGCGTCTTGGCCGCCGAGTTGATGATCTGGTCGATCGCCTGCATGGCGAAGTTGAAGGTCATGAACTCGACGATCGGCTTCAGGCCGCCGAAGGCCGCGCCCACGCCGATGCCGGCGAAGCCGTGTTCGGTGATCGGCGTGTCGATGACGCGCTTCGAGCCGAACTCGTCCAGCAGGCCCTGGGTCACCTTGTAGGCGCCCTGGTACTCGGCCACTTCCTCGCCCATGACGAAGACGTTGGCGTCCGAGCGCATCTCCTCGGCCATGGCATCCCGCAGCGCCTCGCGCACGGTCTGGGTCTTCATCTCGGTGCCCTCGGGCCAGTCGGGCTCGACCGCCTTGGCCTTGGGGGTGGCCGGAGCCGAGGCGGGGGCCGCCTCGACCGGAGCGGCCGGGGTTTCTTGCGCCGGGGCGCTGTCGCCGGACGGGGCAGGGGACTCGGCGTCGTCGACGCTTTCGCCTTCCTCGACCATCACCGCGATGGGCGTGTTGACCTTCACGCCCTCGGAGCCTTCGGCCACGAGGATCTTGCCGACGATGCCCTCGTCGACGGCTTCGAATTCCATCGTCGCCTTGTCGGTTTCGATCTCGGCCAGGATGTCACCCGAGGACACGGTGTCGCCCTCTTTCACCAGCCATTTTGCCAGTGTGCCCTCTTCCATGGTGGGGGACAGGGCGGGCATCAGAATTTGCGTTGCCATTGCTTCGTCTCTCCTGCCTCAGGCCTCGATCGCGTCGCCCTGGGGCACGTCGTCGGAGTAGATGTCGGTCCAGAGCTCGTCGAGCGCAGGTTCCGGGCTCTCCTTGGCGAACTCGGCCGAGGCGTTCACGATGTCCTTGATTTCCTTGTCGATCGCCTTGAGGTCGTCCTCGGTGGCGTGCTTGCCCTGAAGCAGCAGGTCGCGGACGTTCTGGATGCAGTCGCGCTCTTCGCGCATCTTCTGCACCTCCTCGCGGGTCCGGTACTTGGCCGGGTCCGACATGGAGTGACCGCGGTAGCGGTAGGTCTTGATCTCGAGGATGTAGGGGCCCTTGCCCGCGCGGCAGTGCGCGACGGCCTTCTCGCCCGCTTCCTTCACCGCCAGCACGTCCATGCCGTCGACGATCTCGCCCTGGATGCCGAAGGGCGCGCCGCGGGTGTGGATGTCGTCGGTCGAGGTCGAGCGCTTCTGCGAGGTGCCCATGGCGTACTGGTTGTTCTCGATCACGAACACCACCGGCAGCTTCCAGAGGGCGGCCATGTTGAAGGTCTCGTAGACCTGGCCCTGGTTGGCGGCGCCGTCCCCGAAATACGTGAAGGTCACGCGCTTGTTCTCGAGGTAGTTGTCGGCGAAGGCGAGGCCCGCACCCAGCGGCACCTGCGCGCCGACGATGCCGTGACCGCCGTAGAAGTGCTTCTCTCGGCTGAACATGTGCATCGAGCCGCCCTTGCCCTTCGAGTAACCGCCTTCGCGGCCCGTGAGCTCGGCCATGACGCCGTTGGGGTCCATGCCGCAGGCCAGCATGTGGCCGTGGTCGCGATAAGAGGTGATGCGCTTGTCGCCCTCTTCCGCCGCGGCTTCGAGCCCGACGACGACGGCCTCCTGGCCGATGTAAAGGTGACAAAAGCCTCCGATGAGCCCCATACCGTAGAGCTGACCCGCCTTCTCTTCGAAGCGGCGGATGAGCAGCATATCACGGTAGTATTGCTTGAGCTCCTCGGGCGAGACGTTCGGCTTGGCAGCGGCTTTCCGGGCGGCCATGCGATTCCTCCCCAACTAGTTTAGTGTTAAACTTTCCGGCAGCCTAACTAGAGCGGGCGCGGGTGTCAAAGGGCTCGGACCACCTCGGCGGGAAAAATCGCACGCAACGTCGCCGGGCGTTTGCCGGGCCTCCGGCCGGGGAGGGGCGAAAACCCTTGCATGGTGGGCGTTCGGGGCGCATATCTCGAATCTGGGAATAATTCCCGATATGCGTTGAGGCCCCATGTCCGACACCCTCACCTCCCGCCTGTCGCGCCGTCTTGCGCAGTTGCGCGCCGAGCGAGGCCTGACCCTCGACCAGCTGGCGTCGGCCAGCGGCGTCAGCCGCGCGGCGCTGTCGCGGCTGGAAAAGGCCGAGGTCAGCCCCACCGCCGAGGTGCTGGGCAAGCTCTGTACCGCCTACGGGCTCACCATGTCGCGGCTGTTGGCGATGGTCGAGGAAAGCGTCACGCCGCTGGTACCCCGGGACGCGCAGGCGGTCTGGCAGGACGCGGGCTTCACCCGCCGGGTGGTCTCGCCCGGCAGCGCGGCACTCGCGGCGGAGGTGCTGGAGTGCCGGCTCGAGCCCGCCACCCGCATTGCCTACGACGCCGCGCCGGTGCCGGGGCTCGAGCATCACCTCGTGCTGCTCTCGGGGCGGCTTCAGGTCACGCTGGAGGGGCAGGTACACGATCTGATGCCCGGCGACGCGCTGCGCTACCGGCTGAGCGGCGGCTCCTGCTTCGAGACCCCGCCGGACGAGGCCGCGCGCTACATGCTCGTGCTGGTGACGCCATGAGCCTCGTGATCCGCGAACTGTCCCCGGACGAGGCCGAGGCGCTTGCCGCCGAGCTGGGCACGCTCTTGCGCATGTGCGTCGAAGACGGCGCCAGCGTGGGCTTCGTGATGCCCTTTTCACAGCCCGAGGCCGAGGCGTTCTGGACCGCGAGCGTGTTTCCCTCGCTGCGCCGGGGTGGCCGGGTGCTCTGGGCCGCCTTCGAGGGCGGGGTGCTGGTGGGCACCGTGCAGCTGGCGCTCGAGATGATGCCGAACCAGGTTCACCGCGCCGAGGTCTCGAAGATGCTCGTCGCCTCCGCCCACCGCCGCCGCGGCCATGCGCGGGCCCTGATGTCCGCGCTCCTCGCCCGCGCTACCGTGGAAGGGCGCAGCCTCGTCACCCTCGACACCCGCAGCGGCGACGCGGCGCAGCTCCTCTATGCTAGCCTCGGCTTCGAGGTGGCGGGCGAGATCCCCGGCTTTGCCCTCGCCCCCGAGGGCAGCGACCGGCGGGACGCCACCACCTACATGTATCGTCTGGGCTGAGCGCCTGACGTTGCGCCCGTGGCGGGCGGTGCAGGGGGCGCTGCCCCGTCCCTGCGGGACTCCCCCGGAGTTTGCCCGGCAAGATGAAGGGGGGGGGGGTGTGGTTTCGGGGCGCGGATCGGGGG
>NZ_JAATOS010000433.1:0-3348 GCF_011806505.1 Salipiger sp. HF18
AGTGGGGGCGTTTGTGCCCTCTTTCCCCCCCGAGGTGAGGGGGGCCCCCCGCAACGGGCGCTCGCGGAGCCATTCATCGACCGGAACCGCCAGCGTATCGCCCTGCGCGGCGGCAGCCACGACCCCCACGATGCGCCAGTCCGGACCGCCGGCCAGCACCGGCCCGCCGGAGTTGCCGGGCCGGACCGGGCAGGCGATGCGCAGCAGCCGGTGGTCGCGGGCGCCGGCGCAGTCGAAGCGCGCCGACAGCCGGTGCGGGCGGTGGTCGTGGTAGCCCACGAGGGCAAAGGGCGGGGACAGCGCGCTGCCGAGCGTCAGCGGCGTCACGTCGAGCGGCGTGGCCAGCGTCACCAGCGCGAGGTCGTGCTCGATATCGAGCGTCACGCGGGCGTAGGCGCGCGGGTGGATCTTGTAGGAGGCGACGGCGCTCTCGCCGGCGAACGCACCGCCGAGCCAGCCCGCGACGAAATGCAGGGTCTCGGGGCGCACCGGGTTGCCGTCGGGCCCGGCGAGGCAATGCGCCGCGGTCAGCACGAGGTCGGGAGCGACGAGCGCGCCAGAGCACATGCCGCGACGGTTGTAGCCCTTGGTGTTGAGCCGTCCCACCGCCTGCCACGCGGGGTGATCCTCGAGCGGCAGGGCCGGCAGCTCCTGCGCGGCGGCGTCCCCGGTGCTCAGCGCAAGGAGCGCCGCGGCCAGCAGCCGCGGAGGGCGGAGGCGCCGGGGCACGGGCTCACCAGTCGGGGTGATAGTACTTGCCGCCGCCCACGCTGAAATTGATCGGGCCGCACTGCTTGCCGACCGAGACGCCGGTGCCGATCCCGCCTGTGCCGACATTGATGTTCACGTCGGCGGTCGGACGACCGGGCGTGCATTGCGCGCACCCCGCAAGGAAGCTGGCGGTGAGGCCTAGAGTGATCAAGAAGCGCATCGGATCCGGTCCCGTCTGGTTCGCATGGGGTAGGCGGTTCGCCCGTGGTTCTGGTCGGGGCATCGGTTGGCGGCCCCGCGCCGCGTCAGCACTGCGGCAACCCCGCCAGCCTAGGCGGAGGCCGGTCCCTGGCGCAATAGCGCAGGCGCTCGCGGGCCGCAGGGGCAGGTGAGGCGGCAGGGGCCGCCGGCGCTGGCGTCATCGGTGATCTTTGAGGCCGCACGCTCCCTGTGCTGGTGGCAACGGGACCTTGCGAGGCCACGCGTTCCCTGTGCTGACGCCATCACTGACCCTCGGGGTTTAGCGCTCCGGGCGGTACCCGTGCCGTGATCCCTTCGCCGGTGTCGGCGTGCCGGCGCCGGCATGAACGGGCCCACCCTCGTTCCCGCGCCGATCTCCCGCCTCCGCCGCAACCGGAGCGGTTGCTGCCGATGCGTCAAGGCGCGTCTGGGGGCAGGGACGGCGCGGGGACCCTTAATGTGGCGCATTTCCGGGCGGCGGGACGCGGTGTTGACGCCTTGCATCCGCTAACGTTCGCACATAGGTTCCGCGCGACTTCACGGGGGGAGGCCCCCACCCATCACACACGAGGAGCCCGCCCATGGACACAAGCGCGATTGCCCAGTTTATCCCTCTCATCCTGATCTTCGCGATCATGTATTTCCTGCTGATCCGTCCCCAGCAGAAGAAGATGAAGGATCACCAGAAGATGGTTTCCGCCCTGCGCCGCGGCGATCAGGTGGTCACCCAGGGGGGCATCATCGGCAAGGTCTCGAAGGTCAAGGAAAACAACGAGGTCGAGATCGAGATTGCCGACGGCGTCCGGGTTCGCGTGGTCCAGAACACCATCGCGCAGGTGCTCTCCAAGACCGAACCGGCCGAAAGCTGAGATCAAGACCCGAAGGGCGCCTAGATGCTGCAGATCGATACCTGGAAACGCGTCCTTATCTGGGCGCTCGTGGTGGCGGGGCTGGTGCTGGCGGCGCCCAACCTCTTCTACTCCCGCGTGGAATCCCACAATGACGCCGTGAAGGCGATCGAGAAGTCGGGGTCCACCGCCGAGCTTGAGGCGCAGGCCGGGCAATGGCCCGAGTGGCTGCCCTCGGATCTCGTCAACCTCGGTCTCGACCTGAGGGGCGGGGCCCACCTTCTGGCCGAGGTCCGCGTGGCGGACGTCTACCAGTCCCGGATGGAGGCGCTCTGGCCCGACGTGCGTGACGCCCTGCGCGGCGCCCGTGACGAGGTGGGCACCATCCGGCTGCAAAGCTCCGAGCCCGGCACGTTGCGGGTGCGGATCTCGAAGCCCGACGGCATGGCCCGCGCGCTCGAGCTGGTGCGGGCGCTGGCGCAGCCAGTGGTCTCGCTCACCGGCGCCGGTGCCACCGACCTCGAGGTGTCGGGCGAGGGCAGCGACATCGTCGTGCAGCTCTCCGAGGCCGAGCGCCAGGCCACCGACGAACGCACCATGCGCCAGTCGCTCGAGATCATCCGCCGCCGCATCGACGAGGTCGGCACGCGCGAACCCACGATCCAGCGCCAGGGCTCTGACCGGATCCTGATCCAGGTGCCCGGCATCGGCTCGGCGACCGAGCTGAAGGACATCATCGGCACCACCGCGCAGCTGACCTTCCAGCCGGTGGTGAGCCGCACCACCAACCCCAACGAAAACGCAGGATCCGGCAACGAGGTGCTGCCGTCGCTCGACGAGGACGGCGTCTACTACGTGCTCGAACAGGCGCCCGTGGTGACCGGCGAGGAACTGGTGGATTCCCAGCCCTCCTTCGACCAGAACGGCCGCCCCGCGGTGACCTTCCGCTTCAACCCGAGCGGCGCGCGCAAGTTCGGGGACTACACCGCCGAGAACATCGGCTCGCCCTTCGCCATCGTGCTCGACGACGAGGTCATCTCGGCCCCGGTCATCCAGAGCCACATCGCCGGCGGCTCGGGCATCATCACCGGCAATTTCAGCGTCGAGGAAAGCACCAACCTCGCGGTGCTGCTGCGCGCAGGCGCGCTGCCCGCCGGGCTCGACTTCCTCGAGGAACGCACCATCGGCCCCGAACTCGGGCAGGACAGCATCGACGCGGGCAAGCTCGCCACCGGCGTGGCCTTCGCCGCGGTGCTGATCTTCATGGCGCTGACCTACGGGCTCTTCGGACTCTTCGCCAACGTGGCGCTGATCCTGAACATCGGGCTCATCATGGGCATCCTCTCGGCCATCGGCGCCACGCTGACGCTGCCCGGCATCGCCGGCATCGTGCTCACCGTCGGCATGGCGGTGGACGCCAACGTGCTGATCTTCGAGCGCATCCGGGAGGAACTGAAATCCGCCCGCGGCCCGGCCCGCGCCATCGAGCTGGGCTACGAGCGGGCGCTGTCGGCGATCATCGACGCCAACCTCACCACCATCATCACCG
>NZ_JAATOS010000434.1:0-3340 GCF_011806505.1 Salipiger sp. HF18
TGTCCCCGATCCTGCTTGCAGAACAGGTCCTGAACGGCCTGCAGTCCGGCGTGATGCTGTTCCTGATGGCCGCCGGGCTGACGCTGATCTTCGGCGTCATGGGGCTCATCAACCTCGCCCACGGGGCGCTCTACATGGTGGGCGCCTTCGCCGCCGCGACCGTGGCGGGGCTCACCGGGTCGTTCCTGCTGGCGCTGGTCGCGGCGCTGGCCGCCGCCGCCGCCGCGGGTGCGCTGGTCGAGACGCTGGTGATCCGCAGGCTCTACGCCCGGGACCACCTCGACCAGGTGCTCGCGACCTTCGCGCTGATCCTGATCTTCTCCGAGGGCACGCGCTGGGTCTTCGGCTCCTTCCCGCTCTACCTCGACGTGCCGGACGCGCTCTCGGGCACGGTGACGCTGCCCGGGGGCATCGCCTATCCGCTCTACCGCCTCGCGCTGATCGTGATCGGCATCGCCGTGGCGCTGGGGCTCTGGTGGCTCAACAGCCGCACGCGGCTCGGCATCCGCATCCGCGCGGGCGAGAACGACCGCGAGATGATCGCGGCGCTGGGGGTCGATATCTCGAAGCTCTACACGCTGGTTTTCGCGCTCGGCGCCGGGCTGGCCGGGCTCGCAGGGGCGCTCGTCGGCGCCATCCAGTCGGTGCAGGTGGGCATGGGCGAGCCGGTGCTGATCCTTGCCTTCGTGGTCATCGTGATCGGTGGCATCGGCTCGATCCGGGGCGCGCTCATCGGCGCGCTGCTGGTCGGGCTTACCGACACGCTGGGCGGCGTGCTGTTGCCTGAACTTTTCAGGCTATTCATCGACCCGGCGAGTGCTGCGACCGCGGGCTCGGCCTTTGCGTCCATGGCGATCTACGTGCTGATGGCGGCGGTGCTGGTCTGGCGGCCGACCGGCCTGTTCGGAGGCCGGGCATGAGCCGCGAGGGGCTGGTCAACGCCGCCCTGCTGCTGGCGCTCGTGGCGGTGCCCGGCTGGGCGCTCTGGGCGGACGCGCCCTTCACCATCACGCTGGCCACCCGCGCGGTGATCTTCGCGCTGGCGGCGGTGGGGCTCAACATCGCGCTCGGCATGGGCGGGCTGGTGAGCCTCGGCCACGCGGTGTTCTTCGGCATCGGCGGCTACGCCATGGGCATCCTCGCGAGCCACGCGCAGAACTACACGCCGCTGATGGAATGGCCCTTCGAGCTCGCCGGCACCAAGTCGATGCCGGTGATCTGGCTGGTGGCGGTGCTGGCCTCGGGGCTGGCGGCGCTGCTCATCGGACTTCTGAGCCTGCGTACCTCGGGCGTCTATTTTATCATGATCACGCTGGCCTTCGGGCAGATGATGTATTTCTTCGCCATCTCCTGGCCCGCCTATGGCGGCGAGGACGGGCTCTCGATCTACGTCCGCAACGGCTTCCCGGGGCTGAACACGCTGGACCCGATCCAGTTCTACGGGCTCTGCCTCGGGCTGTTGTGCCTCGTGCTGGTCCTGCACGCGCGGCTGATGCGCTCGCCCTTCGGCCTGGCGCTCAACGCGGCCCGGCAGGTGCCCGAGCGGGTGCGAGCGGTGGGGCTCGACCCGGTGCGGCTGCAGCTTGTCGCGCTGGTGATCTCGGGCGCCATCACCGGGCTTGCCGGGGCGCTCTTCGCGGACCTCAACCGCTTCGTGTCGCCCACCATGCTGAGCTGGCAGATGTCAGGCGAGATCATGGTCTTCGTCATCATCGGTGGCGTGGCGCGGCTGCTCGGGCCGGTGGCGGGGGCGGGGTTCTACGTGCTGCTCGAGCACCTTCTGGGCGGGGTAAGCGAGTACTGGCAGATCTTTCTCGGCCTGTTCCTGCTGCTGGTGGTGCTCTTCGGCAAGGGCGGCCTCGTCGGCGTTCTGGCGGGAAGGGCGCGGCATGACTGAGCCGGTGCTGGCCACTCATGGGCTGCGCAAGGCCTTCGGCGCGCTGCAGGCCAGCGACGGCATCACGCTCGACCTGAGGCCGGGCGAGATCCACGCCATCATCGGGCCGAACGGTGCGGGCAAATCCACCCTGATCGCCCAGATCTGCGGTGCGCTGACGCCGGACGAGGGGCGGGTGGAACTGCTCGGGCAGGACGTCACCGCCGAGACCACGCAGGCGCGCGCGGCGCGCGGGCTGGCGCGGACCTTCCAGATCTCGGCGCTGGCGATGCAGGACACGGTGCTCCAGAACGTGCTGCTGGGCGCACTCGGCGCCAGCGGCCGGCCCTGGCGCTTCCTGTCGCGGGTGTCGAAGGACCGCGACCTGCGTGCCACTGCCGAGGCCGCGCTCGAGGCGGTGGGGCTGGCCGATCTCGCCGCGCTGCGCACCGCAGAGCTCAGCCACGGCCAGCGCCGGCAGCTCGAGGTGGCGGTCGCCCTGACCCTGCGCCCGCGCGCCTTCGTCATGGACGAGCCCATGGCCGGGCTGGGGCAGGAGGGCTCTCAACGGCTGACCGTTTTCCTCGACGGGCTGCGGCAGCAGGCGCCGATCCTGCTGGTCGAGCACGACATGGACGCGGTCTTCGCGCTTGCCGACCGGATCAGCGTGCTGGTCTACGGACGGGTGATCGCCACCGGCACCGTGGACGAAATCCGCCGCGACCCGCTGGTGCGCGACGCCTACCTCGGAGACGGCGCATGACCCTGCTGTCCGTGTCGCAGCTCACGGCCTCCTACGGCGCCAGCCAGGCGCTGTTCGGCGTGGACCTCGAGATCGCAGAGGGCGAGGCGCTGGCAATGCTCGGCCGCAACGGCATGGGCAAGAGCACCACGGTGCGCTGCATCTGCCGGATGATGCCGGCGCAGGGCACGCTGGTCTTCGACGGGCAGGACCTGTCGCGGCTGCCGAGCCACCGGGCGGCGCGGCTGGGCATCGGGCTGGTGCCCGAGGGGCGGCGCTGCTTCCGCGACCTCACCGTGGCCGAGAACCTCTTGGCGGCGGCCCGGTCCGGACATTGGGACATGGGCCGCGTGGCGGCGCTCTTTCCCCGGCTGGGCGAGCGCCGGACCCAGCGCGCCGCGTCCCTTTCGGGCGGCGAGCAGCAGATGCTGGCCATCGGTCGGGCGCTGATGACGAACCCTCGGCTGCTGATCCTCGACGAGGCCACCGAGGGGCTCGCCCCCACCGTTCGGGCCGAGATCTGGGCCGCGATCAACACGCTCAAGCGCGAGAGCGGCATGGCAATGCTGGTGATCGACAAGTCGCTGAGGGAGCTGCGCATCGCCTGCGACCGGGCGGTGATCCTCGAGCGCGGGCGCAGCGTCTGGAGTGGCGAGATGGCGGCGCTCTCCCACGAGACGACCGAACGTCATCTGGGGATCTGAGCCCCGCGCGTCCTTGCG
>NZ_JAATOS010000435.1:0-3339 GCF_011806505.1 Salipiger sp. HF18
CGCGCGCGATGCGCACGCTCACCGTTTCATACGGTCCGCGGCCGGTGCCCTCGACGTAGTTGGCAAGGCCGACCCCAAGCCGCTTGCCGCGGCTGCGGGCCTCGGCGCGGCGGGTTTCGAACCCCGCCCAGCCGATGCCGTCGAGCGCCTTGCGCTGGGTCTCGGGGTAGTCGCCGCTGTCGAGCACGACGGGCTCGCCCGAGCGCAGCTTGAGCGGGCGCAGGCAGGGCATCCGGTCCGGTGTCACGAGGTTGCGGCGGCGGATCTCGGCGCGGTCGAGCCCGCAGACGCGGGCGCCGGCGTCGAGCAGGCGCTCCATCACGTAGGTCGCCTGCGGCTGGCCGGCACCGCGCACCGGGGTGACGGGCGTCTTGTTGGTGACGGTGACGACGATGTTCAGGTCATAGGCGGGCACGTCGTACATCAGCGGCAGCATCATGCCCGAGGCGTAGGGCACGTTGAGCCCGCGCGCGGTCCACGCGCCGTGGTCGTGCAGCAGCGTGCCGCGCAGGCCGAGGATGCGGCCGCCGGCGTCGAAGGCCATTTCGACGGTCCAGAGCTGCTCGCGCTCCTGGCAGGCGGCGAGGAAATGCTCGCGCCGGTCCTCGACCCAGCGCACCGGGCGGCCGAGCGCCTGCGCCGCGGCGGCGACGGCGATTTCCTCGGGGTAGGTGACGAGCTTGGGACCGAAGCCGCCGCCGAGGTCGGGGGCGGTGACGTCGACGTCGCCCTCGTCGCGGGCGAGCAGCGTGCAGATGTGGCGCTTGAGCGCGTGCGGGGTCTGGGTCGAGGACCAGACCGAGAGCCTCCCGGTCATCGCGTCGGGCGCCGCCAGCACGCCGCGCCCCTCCATGGAATGCGCGCCGCCCCGGTCGATGCGGAACCGGCGCGAGACCACATGCGCGGCGCCGTCGAAGGCCGCCCCGATGTCGCCGTAGTCGAAGCCGAAGCTGGCAAGCCGGTTGTGCGGCAGGTGGGCGTGGGCCCTGGGCGCATCGTCCCGCGCGGCGCTTTCGAGGTCGGCCACCGGGTCGAGCGGGTCGAGATCGAGGTCGATGGCCTCGGCGGCGTCCTCGGCCTCGGCGCGGGTCTCGGCCACGACCATGGCGAGCGCCTCGCCGACGTAGACGGCCTCTGCCTCGGGGAGGATGGGGCGGTCGAGCGCGAAGGCGATGGACGAGGACGGCAAGCCCGTCGCCAGCCGCTGCCCGCCGGGGAGCAGGGCGGCCAGCTCCCTTGCGGTGTAGACGGCGACGACCCCGGGCATGGCGCGGATGTCGTCGAGATCGGCCCCGCCGATGGTGGCGTGGGCATAGGGGCTGCGCAGGAAGGCCGCGTGCAGCCCGCCGGGGCTTGCGATGTCGTCGAGGTAGCGCCCTTGGCCCGCGACCAGCGCGCGGTCCTCGCGCCGGGGGACCGAGCGGCCGACGAGGGTGGTGTCGTCGGGCGTCATTCCGAACCCTCCGCCCGCGCCGCGTCGTATTCGGCGATGCGCGCCTTGAGGTTTTGCGGCGTCGCCGGCGGGCGGGAGGCGGGCCCGGGCCTTTGCAGCGCGTCGTCGATGGCCGAGGCGATGGCGGCACCGGAGCCGGTCACGCCCGCCTCGCCCGAGCCCTTGACCCCGAGCGGGTTCAGCGGCGAGGGCGCGTCCTGCAGGATCTGCACCTGGCAGTCGGGCATCTCGGCGGAGGTCGGCATCAGGTAGTCGGCGAAGGTGACCGAAAGCGGCTGGCCCTGATCGTCGAAGCGGAACTCCTCGAGCAGCGCGCCGCCGAGCCCCTGCGCGAGGCCGCCGACGATCTGGCCCTCGATCATCGCCGGGTTCACGGCGCGGCCCACGTCGTAGCTGATCCAGTAGCGGTCGAGCTTGGTGCGCCCGGTCTCGGCATCGACGACCACCAGCGCGACATGGGCGCCGTAGGGGTAGTTCATGTGCTTGTTGTGGTACCACGCCTCGGCGGCGAGGCCGGGCTCGCGGTCGCCTCGCCTGGGCGAGACGGGGTCGAGGGCGGCGGCGATCTCGGCCAGCGTGAGGCTGGCGCCGGAGGTGCGGCAGGTGGCGACGCCGCCGTCGATCTCGATGCCCTCGGGGGGGCAATCGAGCAGGGCGGCGGCCATCTCGCGGGCCTTTTCGCGCACGGTCTCGGCGGCGCGGCGGGTGGCCTCGCCGGTCATCACCGTGACGCGGCTGGCGTGGGCGCCCCAGCCGTGCGCGATGCGGTCGGTGTCGCCATGGATGACGCGGCAGGCGCGGTAGTCGGCGCCCAGCGTGTCGGCGGCGATCTGGGCGACGGCGGTCTCCATCCCCTGACCGAGCGAGGCGGCGCCGGTCACGATCTCGATGCTGCCGTCGGGCTGCACGGTCAGGCGCACCAGCTCGGAGGGCCCGAGGCCGCTTTTCTCGACGAAATAGGCAAGACCCACGCCGACGCATTCGCCCCTGGCGCGCCGCCCGGCGGCCTCGGTACGCAGCGCGTCGAGCCCGCAGAAGGCCTCGGCCTTGCCGAGCAGCCCGACATAATCGCCGCTGTCGAGGATCACGTCCGATTCAAGCGCCGTCATCTGGCGGTCGAAGGGCATCTCATCGGAGGCGATGAAGTTGCGCCGCCGCAGCTCGAGCGCGTCGATGCCGGTCCTGGCGGCAATCGCGTCGATCAGGCGCTCGCGCACGAAGGTGCTCTCGAACCGCGAGGGCGCGCGGTAGGTGGCGGCGGGGGTCTTGGCGGTCAGCCGGTAATGGGCGCGCGCCGCATAGGCGGGCACGCGGTAGGGCCCGAGCAGGAGACCGATCGACATGTCCGCGACCCGCGCCCCGTGGGTGCGGACATAGGCGCCCTGATCGTGGTGCAGCGTCTCGTCGATGGCCAGGAGCCTGCCCTCGGCGTCGACCGCGGCGCGGATCAAGTGCTGCTGCTCGCGCGACTGGTTGGCGGCCATCATGTGCTCGCGCCGGTCCTCGATCCACTTCACCGGCCGCCCGAGGCGCATGGCGGCGAGACAGACGAGGATGTCCTCAGGGTAGAGCTCGCCCCGGATGCCGAAGCCGCCGCCGACATGCGGCTCGTGCAGCGCGACCTGGCTCGGGGAAAGGCCGAACATCTCGGCGAGGCGGTCGCGGTTCCAGTGCGGCCGCTTGGTGGCGCCCCAGAGGTCGAGCCGTTCGCGCCCCTTGTCCCACGCCGCCAGCGCGCCGCGCGTCTCCATCGGAATCCCCGAGTGCCGGCCGATGGCGAGGTCGAGCTCGACCACGTGCGCGGCCTCCGCAAAGGCGGCCTCGGTGTCGCCGTAGCCCTTGGTGAGGGTCAGCGGCGCGGTGCTGATGCCGGGGGCGAACTCGCC
>NZ_JAATOS010000436.1:0-3335 GCF_011806505.1 Salipiger sp. HF18
CGATGCTGCC
Organism: Salipiger sp. HF18; assembly: GCF_011806505.1. NCBI lineage: Bacteria > Pseudomonadati > Pseudomonadota > Alphaproteobacteria > Rhodobacterales > Roseobacteraceae > Salipiger > Salipiger sp. HF18. Next base: position 11 of record NZ_JAATOS010000436.1, read on the forward strand.
CGCCCTGCCCGAGATCGGGGCCGAGCTGACCCCCGACGACGTCAACCGCGCGCAGCTCGTGGTCACAAGCTTCGTGCTCGGCATGGGGATCGGCACCTTCTTCACCGGGCCGCTGTCCGACACCTTCGGGCGCAAGCCGGTGGTTCTGGCGGGCGCGACGCTCTACGTGGTGATGTCGCTGGTCGCGGCGCAGGAGGATTCGCTCGAGCTGCTCCTGGTGGCGCGTCTGTTCCAGGGGCTCGGCGCCGCGGGCCCGCGGGTGGTGGCGCTGGCCATCGTGCGCGACCTGCATTCGGGGCGCGAGATGGCGCGGATCATGTCCTTCGTGATGATGATCTTCACCATCTTCCCGGCGCTGGCGCCCTCGATGGGCGCGGTGATCATCGACCTCAGCAGCTGGCGCGGCATCTTCATCGCCTTCGTGGTCTTCGCCACCATCTCCACCAGCTGGCTGATGCTGCGCCTGCCCGAGACGCTCCCGCGCGAGAAGCGCCGTCCATTCCGCCTGCGCACCCTCTGGGCCGCGGTGAAGGAGCTGCTCGGCCACACGGTGGTGCGGATCTCGATCGCGGTGCAGGCGCTGATCATGGCGATGCTGTTCTCGATGATCTCGACGGTACAGCCGATCTACGACATCAGCTACGGCCGCGCCGAGAGCTTCCCGCTGTGGTTCGGCGGCGTGGCGATCCTCGCGGCGTCGGGAAGCGTGCTGAACGCGGCGCTGGTGATGCGGCTGGGGATGCGCTTCCTCGTGACCGCGGTGCTGGGGCTGCAGGTGGTGTTGGCGGGCGCGGCACTGGTGGTTTTCGCCACGGGGCTGCCGAGCAATCTCGGCTTCGCGGTCTTCGTGGTCTGGCAGCTGGCGGTGTTCTTCCAGATGGGCCTGACCATGGGCAACCTCAACGCCATCGCGATGGAGCCGGTGGGGCATATCGCCGGGCTCGCCGCCTCGGTGATCGGCGCGCTGGCGACGGTCATGGGCGTGGTGATCGCGATCCCGACGGGTCTGATGTTCGACGGCACGCCGCTGCCGCTGGCGGGAGGGATCTTCGTCGAAGCGGTCCTCGCGCTGCTTCTGATGCGGAAGATGGCGAAGATCGAGCAGGCCAACCCGGTCTGATCGCTGCCCCGGCGACGCGCGCGGCATTCGGGCATCCGCGCGGACCGGCGGGCTTCCGTGCTTTTGCGGGCCGTTGCCACGATCCAGCGCTCTTCGACATGCCCCGCCCGCTGAGGCATCAGGCTTCTCTGCCCTGGGCTGCAAGCTTCTCGACCACAGACCACATTCATCTCGACCTCGGGCCCGGCGTGTCTCGGCCTCGGGCTCATTGCATCGGCGCCTCGGGTTCACAACATCTCTGTCCAAGGCGTATGCGTCTCAACCGCAAGCCAATAGGTCTGGCCCCCAAGCCCAAAGAGTCTCACTTTCAGGACCAACGCTTCTCACCCTCGGGTTCGACGCTTCTCCCCCTCAGAGCCGGCGCGTCTCCGTCTCCGGCGCGGCGGCTTGCCGCGGGACCAGCCGGAAGGCGCTCATGTCGTCGAGCAGCTCGATGATCCTGCCGCTCGCTGTGGTTGGAAAGATCGCCGGTGGCCGCCTCGTGCGCCTCGTCCTCGAAGGCATGGGCCTTGATCGTGGCACCGCCAAGGGCTTCCTGCAACTGCGAGACCGACTGGTTGAAATCGCGGCGCAGGCTCTCGCTGGCCTCTGGCATAGGCTCGGTGATGGCGCAGCCGAGATCGCGCTCCGCCAGCCGGTGCAGGCGCCGGTTGAAGAGCGTCACCACCTCCTGCGTTTCGCGGGCCGAGGCCTCGGCCCGCGACTGCGCCGCCGCGGCCTTGTGGGACTCGTCGGCCACCTGTTCGCGGCTTTGCTCTCAGCCGCTGCGAGAGCGGCCCCATGCCCATCAGCACCACCGCGGCGGAGGTCGCCGGCATGGTGGTGTGGCCGAGGCAGAGGTCGCTGACCACGTGCACCTGCAGAAGCATGACGGCGAGGGCGATCAGAAGCATCGGCTCGCTCATCGCGCGGATACGAGCAAGCGGGTGAGAGATGATGCGTCTTCTCCGCAACGCGACGCGATGCCCCTTGCATCGCGGACGGTCCAGGCGCCGAGCGCCAGCAGCCTGTCGACCACCGCGAGCACGCCGAAGGGCGCCGTCATTGGCCCCGCCGGTGCCCCGCCGGCGCGGCGCACCTGGTCGACGGTCGCCCTCCCAGGGCGGCGCGATGACCAGCACCGGCACCCCCGCCGCACCCGGCGCCGAGGCAAGCGCCATGCCGGAGCCGACGAGAACAGCGAGGGCCAGCACCAAGGCACCCATGGAGTTGCGAAGCATCTTGGACATGCGCCGCATCTATCAGCCCTGTCCTTTTCGCTTCCCTTACATCCCTCAAAGCTCGCTCAAATTTCCCGCAGGCGACGTCACATTAAGTATACAAATGCATACAACGCTTTTCCCGGGAGATTTTTTCGGCTAAGGGGCCGTCATAGCCCGCATGCTAACAGGAAAGGGTACTGCATGTCGAAGATCAAGGTAGACAACCCGATCGTCGAGATGGACGGCGATGAAATGACCAGGATCATCTGGGACTTCATCAAGAAGAAGCTGATCCTGCCCTATCTGGACCTCGACCTGCTTTACTACGACCTCGGGATCGAGGAGCGCGACCGCACCGAAGACCAGATCACCATCGACGCCGCGATGAAGACCAAAGAGGTCGGCTGCGCGGTGAAATGTGCCACGATCACCCCCGACGAGGCGCGGGTCGAGGAATTCGGGCTCAAGAAGATGTGGAAGTCGCCCAACGGCACGATCCGCAACATCCTTGGCGGCGTGGTGTTCCGCCAGCCGATCATCTGCCGCAACGTGCCGCGCCTCGTGCCCGGCTGGACCCGGCCCATCGTGATCGGCCGTCATGCCTTCGGGGACCAGTACAAGGCCACCGATTTCACCTTCCCCGGCGCCGGCAAGCTGACGATGAAATTCGTGGGCGAGGACGGCACGGTGATCGAGAAGGACGTCTACCAGGCGATGTACAACCTCGACAGCTCGATCATCGACTTCGCACGGGCCTCGCTCAACTACGGGCTGGCGCTCGGCTGGCCGGTGTACCTGTCGACCAAGAACACCATCCTCAAGGCCTATGACGGCCGCTTCAAGGACCTCTTCCAGAAGGTCTACGAGGAGGAGTTCGAAGAGAAGTTCAAGGCCAAGAAGATCTGGTACGAACACCGCCTGATCGACGACATGGTCGCCTGCTGCATGAAGTGGAACGGCGGGGTCGTCTGGGGCTGCCAGAACTACGACGGGGACGGGCAGG
>NZ_JAATOS010000437.1:0-3322 GCF_011806505.1 Salipiger sp. HF18
GTCGAGCAGGAACCGCCCGCCGCCCGAGGCGCTGCCGGCCTCGCGCCGGCCCTCGTCCTCGACGATCACCGAGACAGTGACCCGGGTCATCGGGCGGGTATCGGTCACCAGCGTGCCCTCGGGGCGCAGGATTGCGACCTCCTGGCAGCTCGCGGCGATGGTCGCGGTGACCTGCACCACCCGCGAATCGAGACCGCGGGCATAGGCGTCGATCTCGCGCAGGGTCTCCACCTTCACCGGGAAGGCCTGCCCGGCGATCGGGTCGGCGTCGGTATAGAGCTTGCGGTTGGTGCCCTGCGGCCCGGGCGCCAGCACCCCGCCGCCATCGCCCACCGCCAGCCGCACGGTCTCGGACGCGCGGCGGATCGCGCTTTCCGAGATGTCGGTGCCGTGAGCGTAGCCGGTGACCTCGCCGCGCACCGCGCGCAGACCGAAGCCCTCGGAGGCGTCGTAGCTGGCGGTCTTGATTCGCCCGTCGTCCAGCACCAGCGCCTCGGCGCGGCGGCGTTCGAGGAAGAGCTCGCCGTCATCGGCACCGACCAGGGACTCGCGCAGCTGGGCAAGGCTGCGATCCAGATCGAGTGCGGAATCGAAAGGACGGAAGGGGGCGTCGGTCATGTTTTCCTCGTCATATTTGATCCAGATCAAAAAAAGCGCCTTTTTGCCGCAAGCGACCTGGTTTATTTGGGACAGGATCTGTGCTCTTTAAAGAGCGGAGTTAAAGGGGAGGAGGTCTCTCCCGGACGATCTGTCCGGGTTGTACTCTCCTGTGAACGAAGAAGAACGACAACCGGATCAGGTGACATATGCGCAAGATTTCGATGCTCACGGGCCTCATGTCCAGCCTACTGGCCGCTCCGGCCATCGCACAAGACCTTGAGGTCGTCGGTCGGCCGCACCAGGGCGGCACCGGCTTCCAGCCTGCCGCCACCGAACTGGCGCGCGACCTGCAGTGGCTCGACGGAATGCTGCTGATCATCATCACCGCCATCTGCGCGTTCGTCGTCGGCCTGATGATCTATGCCTTCATCCGCTTCAACCGCCGGAGAAACCCGACGCCTGCAAGCTTTACCCACCACACCCCGATCGAGGTGGCGTGGACGATCGTGCCAATCCTGATCCTCGTGGTCATCGGCGCCTTCTCCCTGCCCGTGCTGTTCAAGCAGCAGGAGATCCCCGAGGGCGATCTGGTGATCAAGGTGACCGGCTACCAGTGGTACTGGGGCTACGAATACGTCGGCAGCGACCTGGCCTATGACGGCTACATGATCGGTGCCCCGGCGACCGGCGGCGACAACCGCTTCAACGCCGATGTCGAGGCCCAGCTGGTCGAAGCCGGCTACACCGCCGACGAATGGCTGCTCGCCACCGACACCGCCGTGGTCGTGCCCGTGGGCGCCACCGTGGTGATGCAGGTGACCGGCGCCGACGTGATCCACTCGTGGACCATCCCCGCCTTCGGCGTGAAGCAGGACGCCGTTCCGGGCCGCATCGCCGAGCTGTGGTTCAACGCCGAGCGCGAGGGCGTCTACTTCGGCCAGTGCTCGGAGCTCTGCGGCATCAGCCACGCCTACATGCCGATCACCGTGAAGGTGGTGAGCCAGGAGGTCTACGACGCCTGGTTCGCGGCAGCGCAGGAAGAAGGCGGCTACGTCGACGTCCGCCAGTTCCTCGCCAACTCGTAACACCCCGGGTCGCGCCCCGGAGGCGGGGCGCGACCTTTCCCTACCGACCTACTTGAAGACCGACACATGACCGACATCAGCACCAACAGCACCGTCACCACCGCCCAGCCGGGCGAGGCCCAATTCGGTGATTACTTCGCCCTGCTCAAGCCACGGGTGATGACGCTCGTGGTGTTCACGGCGCTGGTCGGTCTGCTGGCGGCACCGGTTCCGGTGCACCCGTTCATCGGATTCTGCGCGATTCTCTTCATCGCCGTCGGCGGCGGTGCCTCGGGCGCGCTGAACATGTGGTGGGACGCCGACATCGACCTCGTGATGAAGCGCACCGCCAAGCGCCCGATCCCCGCAGGCCGCGTCGAACCCGGCGAGGCGCTGGCGCTCGGACTGGCGCTCTCGGCCTTCTCCTGCGTGTTCCTCGCGCTGGCCACCAACGTTCTGGCAGGCGGCCTGCTGGCCTTCACCATCATCTTCTACGTGGTGATCTACACCATGTGGCTGAAGCGCTCGACACCTCAGAACATCGTCATCGGCGGCGCCGCGGGCGCCTTCCCCCCGATGATCGGCTGGGCCGCCGCGACCGGATCGGTCGGCGTCGAGGCCGTGCTGATGTTCTGCCTGACCTTCATGTGGACCCCGCCGCACTTCTGGGCGCTGGCGCTGTTCATGCGCTCGGACTACGACGATGCGGGCGTGCCGATGCTGACCGTGACCCACGGCCGCCGCTCGACCCGCATCCACATCCTCGTCTACACCGTGCTTCTGGCGGCACTCGCCATCGGCACCGGCTTCACCGCCATCGGCGGGCCGGTCTACCTTGCCGTGGCCGTGGTGCTGAACCTGCTCTTCCTCAAGGGCGCGTGGGAGATCTTCCGCCGCGACGAGGTCGCCTCGGAAGCGGACAACTTCCGCACCGAGAAACGTTTCTTCAAGCTCTCGCTGCTCTACCTCTTCGCGCATTTCGGCGCGATCCTGGTGGAAGCGGGTCTCGCCCGCTTCGGGCTCGGAGGCTGGTAATCATGGCCATCGCCAAGACACACGACCTGCACAAGCGCCGCTTCAGCCGCAACATCGGCGTCGGGCTGGTGCTCGCCGCCTTCATCGTCATCGTCTTCGGGATGACCGTGGTGAAGGTCACCAACGGCAACTTCAACGAGGCGCTGCAGGGCGCATCGCAGGTGCAGAATGGCGATTGACCCGCAGAAGAAGACGGTACTCCAGCTCGTCGGAGTCGTGCTCTTCATGGGCGCGATGGCCTGGGCCTCGGTGCCCTTCTACAACTGGTTCTGTCGGGTCACCGGCTTCGGCGGCACCACCAATGTCGCCGAAGGCACCACGGGCGAGATCCTCGACCGCACCATCAAGATTCGTTTCGACGGCTCCAAGGCGCGCGGCTTCGGCTGGGAATTCAAGCCGGTGCAGACCGAGATGACCCTGCGCATCGGCGAAGAGGGCCTCGCCTTCTACGAGGCCTACAACCCGACCGACCGGGTGATCGCGGGTCAGGCCTCCTACAACGTCTACCCCTACGAGGCGGGCGCTTATTTCGACAAGATCGAATGCTTCTGCTTCTCCGAGCAGGTGCTGCAGCCCGGTGAGCGCGTGCAGATGCCGGTGAGCTTCTTTGTGGACCCCGAGAT
>NZ_JAATOS010000438.1:0-3318 GCF_011806505.1 Salipiger sp. HF18
CACGGCGCTGCTGCGCGGACAGTCGCCCTTCGACGTCACCTTCTTCGTCGGCGAGAAGTCCGGGCGCTTCTACAACATGTACGTGGAAGGCGTGAACATGCTGCTCACCGAGCGGACCGAGATCGGTGCCATGCTCGACCGGCGGCGTGGCGATCTCGACGCCATGATCGAGGATCTGAAGCGCGCCGGCTGACCCGGCGCGCCACGTGGCCTAACGAAAGCTTCGGGCGATCACATCGCCTCGAGCAGGCTCTCGCCCGCGGAGATCTCGCACTCGCCGGGGCTCGCCTCGGCGTGGAAGAGCGTGACGGTGCCGTCCTCGACCAGCATCGCGTAGCGCTTCGAGCGCGCCATGAGCCCTGCGGGCGGGGCGGTGAAATCCATGCCGATGGCCTTGGTGAAGGCGCTCTCGGGATCGCCCAGCATGGTGATCCCGGCCTCGGTCGCACCGGTCGCCTCACCCCATGCCTTCATCACGAAGGGGTCGTTGACCGAGACGCAGATGATCTCGTCCACACCCTTGCCGGCGAACTGGTCCTTGGTACGGATGAAGCTCGGAACGTGGGCCGAGTGGCAGGTGGGCGTGAAGGCGCCGGGAACGGCGAAGATCACCACCTTGCGGCCGGAAAGCTTGTCTTCGAGCTTCACCTGCTCGGGTCCGTTCTCACCCATCTGCACCAGCGTGGCGCCCGGAAGGGTGTCTCCCTTGGAAATGGCCATGTCGCGCGTCTCCCTAGATTGCGTTTCGCAAGCTCAGGGATATAGGCTGCGCGCAACTTGAGCCAACGGAAAAACAGAGAGGCGGGACATGGGCGACGTGGTGGTGATCGGGGGCGGACAGGCCGGTGCCTCGCTGGTGGCGCGGCTGCGCGCCAAGGGCTTCGAGGGGGGCATCACGCTGATCGGCGCCGAGCCGGTTCCGCCCTACCAGCGCCCGCCACTCTCCAAGGCCTACCTGCTGGGCGAGATGGAGGAAGAGCGCCTGTTCCTGCGCCCCCGCGCCTACTACGACGAGCAGAACATCGAGCTGGTGCTGAACGCACCGGTGACCGCCGTGGACACGGTCGGCAAGACGCTGATCGCCGACGGGCGCAAGATCGCGTGGGACGACCTGGTGTTCTGCACCGGCTCCACCCCCCGCCGCCTGCCCGCGGCCATCGGCGGCGATCTCGACGGCGTCTACGCGGTGCGCGGCATCGCCGACGTCGACGCGATGAAACCGCGCTTCACCGAGGGCGCCAGCGTGCTCATCGTCGGCGGCGGCTACATCGGGCTCGAGGCCGCGGCGGTGGCCTCGAAGCTCGGCCTCAGGGTGACGCTGGTCGAGATGGCCGAGCGCATCCTGCAGCGCGTCGCCGCGCCCGAGACTGCCGACTACTTCCGCGCCCTCCACGCCCGCCACGGCGTCGACATCCGCGAAGGCGTAGGCCTCGGCGGGCTCACCGGTCGCGACGGCAAGGTGACCGGCGCCGAGCTCACCGACGGCAGCACCCTCGCGGTGGATTTTGTCATCGCCGGTGTGGGCATCGTCCCCGAGATCGAGCTCGCCGAGTCCGCCGGCATCGAGATCGAGAACGGCATCCGGACCGACAGCACCGGCCGCACCTCGGCGCCCTGCGTCTGGGCGGCGGGCGACTGCGCCTCCTTCCCCCACCACGGCGCGCAGCTGCGGCTGGAAAGCGTCGGCAACGCCATCGACCAGGCCGAGGCGGTGGCGGACAACATCATGGGCGCCGGCCGCGCCTACGAGGCCAGGCCGTGGTTCTGGTCCGACCAGTACGACATCAAGCTGCAGATCGCCGGGCTCAACACCGGCTACGACCGCGTGGTGGTGCGCCGGAGCGACGAGGCGGTCTCGCACTGGTATTACGCCGGCGGCACCCTGCTGGCGCTCGACGCGATGAACGATCCCCGCGCCTACATGGTCGGCAAGCGCCTGATCGAGGCCGGGAAATCCGCCGACCCCGAGACCGTGACCGATCCCTCGACCGAGCTGAAGACCCTGCTCAAGTGAGGATCATCGCCGGAGACTGGCGCGGCCGCGCCCTGACCGCAGTGGGCAAGGGCGACCCGCGCGCGCACCTGCGCCCGACCACCGACCGCGTGCGCGAGAGCCTGTTCAACGTGCTGGCGGGCGGGCGCTTCGGCGACCCGTTCGAGGGCGCGCGCGTGCTCGACCTCTTCGCCGGCACCGGCGCGCTGGGGCTCGAGGCGCTGTCGCGCGGCGCCGCCGCCTGCTGCTTCGTCGACGACGGCCGCAAGTCGCTGTCGCTGCTGCGCGACAACATCCGCCTGCTGGGCTGCGCCGACCGCACCCGGGTGATCGCCCGCGACGCCACCCGCCTGCCGCCCGCCGAGACGCCCTGCGACCTCGCCTTCCTCGACCCGCCCTATGGAAAGTCGCTCGGCGACAAGGCCCTTGCCGCCGCCCGCGACGGCGGCTGGCTGGCGCCCGGCGCGCTTGTGGTCTGGGAGGAAAACGGCCCGCAGCTCGCGCCCGAAGGCTTCACCCCGCTCGAGGACCGCCGCTACGGCGACACCCATGTGACGCTCCTGCGCGCGACCTGACCGCCCGCCTCCGCACGCGGGAGATTTGACGCGACATTCGCCGTGACCCTGCTATCGTATTCATATCTGTTCATGGATGCGACGATCAGGGAGGCTTCGCATGACCATCCTCACCCCCCCCCCCCCCCCCCCCCCCCCGGGACCTCCCCCGCAGGGCCCCCGGGGGCCCGGCCACGGCCCCCCCCCGCCGTGGCGCGCGCCGAGCTCGGCGCCCCCGCCACAGGCAACCCCTCGCATTTCGCCTTCACCCTCGGCGAGGCGAGGCTCACGGTGATCTCGGACGGCTCGCTGCAACTGCCCGCGAACGGACTGGGGGTGAACGCCGACCCCGCCGAGGTCCGCAGCTTCCTCGAGCGCCATTTCCTCTCGCCCGAGACAAACTACTCCCATACCAACCACCTGCTGGTGGAACTGGGCGACGCCACGGTGCTGGTCGACGTAGGCTCCGGCAACCGCTTCCTCGACACCGCCGGACGGCTGATGGCCAATCTCGGCGCCGCCGGGATCGATCCCGGGGCGATCACCCACGTGGTCATCACCCACGCCCACCCCGACCATCTCTGGGGCATCCGCGACGATTTCGACGAGGCGATCCTGCCGCAGGCCGCCTTCTTCCTCGGCCGGTCCGAGCATGATTTCTGGATGCAGGACGGGCTTGCAACCTCGGTGGCGCCGGAGATGCAGCAGTTCGTGGTGGGCGCTCAGAACTCGATCACCGCCGAGGGCGCCGAGTGGCAGCTCACCGACGAC
>NZ_JAATOS010000439.1:0-3279 GCF_011806505.1 Salipiger sp. HF18
TCACCGAGGGCGATTTCCGCGACCGCATCGGCGCCTTCTTCTCGCTCGACAGCCCCGAGCCCGAAAGCGTGACCGTGCGCGGCGTCGGCTCGCACCGCTACCGGGTGAGCTTCCGCGGCCCCGGCGGCCACAGCTACGGCGATTTCGGCACGGTGAACCCGGCGCATGCGATGGCCGACGTGGTGGCGGGCATGGCGCGCTGGCAGGTGCCCGCCGAGCCGCGCACCACCTTCAGCGCCAGCGTCTTCGGCGGCGGCAGCTCGATCAACGCCATCCCGCAGGAGGTCTGGGTCGAGATCGACCTGCGCTCGGTCGACCAGCCGGCGCTCGATGCGCTCGACGCCCGGCTGCACGCGCTGATCGCCGAGGCGACCGCGGCCGAGAACGCCCGTGGCGACAGCTCTGCCGGGGTCGTCACCGCCGAGGCCGCCCGCATCGGCGCCCGCCCGGCGGGCGAGACCGCGCCCGATGCGCCGATCATCGCCGCCTGCGACGCGGCGCTCGCGGCCTTCGGCTTCGAGATGAAGCGAGACACGGCCTCCACCGACTCCAACATCCCGATGAGCTTGAACATTCCCGCCGTCACCATCGGCACCGGCGCCAGCGGAGCCCGGGCCCACACGCTCGAGGAATGGGTCGATCTCGAGCCCGGCCAGAGCCTGCGCGGCCTCTCGGCGGCGCTGGCGGCGATCCTCGCCACGGCGGGGCTGCACGTCGAAGGCTGACGCCTTAGCTTCCCCCGCCGCGACCCGAACCGACCGCGGCGGAGGCCCTGGATCCTAGCGCTCCGCCGCCTGGGCCGAGGGCGTGGACATCGATATCTCGAGCTCCTCGTCGGACATTTCGGACGGGATGCCCTCGAAGAGCGGCGTCGAGAGGTAGCGCTCGCCGGTATCGGGCAGCATCACGAGAAAGACCGAACCCTCGGGCGCGTCCTCGGCCAGTTTCATCGCCACGGCGAAGGTCGAGCCCCCGGAGATGCCGGTGAAGATGCCCTCTTCCGCCGCCAGCCGCCGCGACCACTGCATGCCCTGCGCGCCCTCGATCGGGACCAGCGCGTCGTGGTAGCCCTTGTCCAGCGCCTCCTGCAGCACCCACGGGATGAAGTCCGGCGTCCAGCCCTGGATCGGGTGCGGCTCGAACTTCGGGTGGCTCTCGGTCGGCTGGTGATCGGCGTTACGGGTGTTCACGTAGCCCGAGGACACGATGGCCGCGTTCGAGGGCTCGGTCAGGATGATCCTGGTCTCGGGGCGCTCCTTCCGGAGCACACGCCCGAGCCCGGTGACCGTGCCGCCCGTGCCGTAGCCGGTCACCACGTAGTCAAGCCGCTCGCCCTCGAAATCGCCGAGGATCTCGCGCGCGGTGGTGGACTCGTGAATGTCGGCGTTGTCGTCCGTCTCGAACTGCGAGGCGAGGAACCAGCCGTTGGCCTCGGCCAGCTCCTTGGCCTTGGTGTACATGCCGAAGCCCTTCAGCGCGCGCGGCGTCAGCACCACCTTGGCGCCGTAGAACCGCATCAGCTTGCGCCGCTCGACCGAGAAGCTGTCGGCCATGGTGATGACCAGCGGATACCCCTTGGCCGCGCAGACCATGGCAAGCCCGATGCCGGTGTTGCCGCTCGTCGCCTCGACCACCGTCTGCCCGGGCTTCAGGCGCCCGTCGCGCTCGGCCGCCTCGATGATGTTGAGCGCCAGCCGGTCCTTGACCGACCCGGCCGGGTTGAAGGCCTCGAACTTGACGTAGACGCTGACGTTCTTCGGAGCGATCCGGTTGATGCGGATGACCGGCGTGTCGCCGACCGTTTCGAGCACGCTGTCGTAGCGCCGCCCGCGACCTGCGGTGGTCCTGATACCCATCGGGCTGTCTCCCTGACTTCCGCCCCCTGCGGACGTGTGCAGAAGGCTACACGGTTTCCGCCCGCGCGGCCACGGCGCTGCCCGGATATCCGCCGAAAGGTCGCTGCCGACCCCGACCCGCATTTGAAGCCGCGGGTCGCGTACCTATATCGTAAGGATCGGCGCCGAGACATCGCCGCAGCCACCGGGCACCACGGGGGAGAGACATGACGGCGCAACCGCCGGGCACGCCAGAGGATCCGAAGGACGCGCAGGCGCGCGCCTTCTTCGATGCTGCCCGCGGCCGGATCGACGGCTTCGTGGCACGCAACTTCTCGGTTACCGGCTCTGCGGCGATGCACCGACGCGCCTTCGGGCTCGACCTGCTGCGCGCCCCGCTCAACGTGGTGCTGGCGCCCATCCACGCGCTGACCCGGCTCTTCGCCCTGATCGCCCGCCTGCTGCGCGCCAGCCGTCTTGCCGGCTGGCTCGACCGCCGCAGCTTCGTGCTGCCGACCCGCGTCGCCGCCGAGGTCGAGGCCCGGCTGGTGCACGAGCTTCTCGGCATCAAACGCCCCGCCAAGGCGCCGCGCGGGCTGTCGCGGCAGCTCGAGCAGGCGCCCGAGCTGCGCCAGCTGCTGCGCGACGGCGAGAGCCCCGGGGCCATCGCCGCCCGCACCCGCGCCGCCGCCGACACCATCGCCGCCTATTCCGGCACCCGCTCGGCGATGGCCGAGCTTACCACCGCGCTGCTCACGGTCGTCTTCGGGGCGTGGGTGTTCCGGCGGCTGACGCTGCCCTATCTCGCGCCGGCGCTGGCCTCGGCGGCGGTGATCGCCTTCATGGCGAGCATGGAGAACTACAACACCACCATGTTCGCCAAGGGCGCGGCCTGCACCTTCGCCACCGAGATCGGTGCCATGGCCCGCAACGCCAACGGCCACCCGCCGGTGATCAACGCGGTGGGCACGGTGATCATCCTGCTGACGGTGGCGGGCGCGGTGGCGCACACGCTGCTGAAGCGGAAAGAGCAGGGGCGGTAGGGCCGGAGCTCCGGCGCGGAATCAAGGCCGAAGGCCGCCGCGCATCGCCGGTCCGCCCCCCGGGCCGGCGATATGGCTGAGCTTGGTGCGACGTGTCGAGGTCTTTCGGACGTGGCCGGGATAAATCGCGCGGCTCGCGCCCGGCGCGGCGCTCAGTGCCCGCGCCAGATCCAGCCGCCGCCGAAGATGCGGCTGCTCTCGGTGTCGTAGAAAACGCAGGCCTGACCCGGCGAGACACCTTCCTCTGCGACCATCAGCTCGACCTCGGCCTCGGTCTCCGAGATCGGACGGATCACCGCCTCGCGCGGGGGACGGGTGGAGCGCACCTTGACCGACACGTGCCATTCCTTGCGCGAGGTGAAGGGCTCGTCGCCCAGCCAGTTGATCTCGCGCACCGGCAC
>NZ_JAATOS010000440.1:0-3279 GCF_011806505.1 Salipiger sp. HF18
CACCATCGGCAAGATCCTCATCTCCGAGGGCTCCGAGGGGGTGAAGGTCAACACCCCCATCGCGGTGCTCCTCGAAGAGGGCGAGTCGGCCTCCGACATCTCTGACACCTCCTCGTCCGCACCGGAGGCGCCGAAGGCGTCCGAGCCGGCCGCCGAGGCGGCCCCCGCAGGGGGCTCCGAGAAGGCCGCCCCCGCCGCGGCGCCCGCCGCACCGCAGGGCGCCGATGGCAAGCGCATCTTCGCCACCCCGCTGGCGCGCCGCATCGCCGCCGACAAGGGGCTGGACCTCGCGGCGATCAAGGGCTCGGGCCCGCATGGCCGCATCGTCAAGGCAGACGTCGAGGGCGCCTCTGCGGCCCCTGCGGCGAAACCCGCGGCAGCCGCCGCAGAGGCCCCCGCGGCCAAGCCCGCCGCCGCCGCGATGCCCGCGGGCCCCGGCGCCGAGCAGGTCATGAAGATGTACGAGGGGCGCGACTACGAAGAGGTCAAGCTCGACGGCATGCGCAAGACCGTGGCTGCCCGCCTCACCGAGGCCAAGCAGACCATCCCGCACTTCTACCTGCGCCGCGACATCAAGCTCGACGCGCTGCTCAAGTTCCGCTCGCAGCTGAACAAGCAGCTCGAGGGCCGCGGCGTGAAGCTTTCGGTCAACGACTTCATCATCAAGGCCTGCGCGCTGGCGCTGCAGTCGGTGCCGGACGCGAACGCGGTCTGGGCCGGCGACCGGATGCTCAAGCTCAAGCCCTCGGACGTGGCGGTCGCCGTGGCGGTGGACGGCGGGCTCTTCACCCCGGTGCTCAAGGACGCCGAGATGAAGTCGCTCTCCGCCCTCTCGGCAGAGATGAAGGACCTCGCGGGCCGGGCCCGGAACCGCAAGCTCGCGCCGCATGAATACGTCGGCGGCAGCTTCGCGATCTCCAACCTCGGCATGTTCGGCATCGACAACTTCGACGCGGTGATCAACCCGCCGCACGGTGCCATCCTCGCCGTGGGTGCTGGCGTCAAGAAGCCAGTCGTCGGTGCCGATGGCGAGCTGACCGTGGCCACGGTGATGTCGGTGACGCTCTCGGTCGACCACCGGGTCATCGACGGTGCGCTCGGGGCCGAGCTGCTGCAGGCCATCGTCGAGAACCTCGAGAACCCCATGGTGATGCTCGCCTGACCCTGTCTGTCAGGACCGCATCGTCTGAGACGCCCGCCGCCCACCGGCGGGCGTTTCCTTTATCCGCCACTCATGTTTTCGCGGAATGGCACCCTTGCAAAGAGCATGGCTTGTGCCGCGCCCTCCCTCTCCGTTAGCGTAGGACATGCTGCAACGCGGCAGGATTTCCCACGTCTGCCGCGTTCCGAGTCCCCAGCAATTCCGGAGCTGATCCATGGTCTACACCGACCGCCAGGCCCGCCTGACGATCCTGTCCCTCGCGCTTGGCGCCTTCGCCATCGGGGTGACGGAGTTTGCCGCCATGGGCCTGCTGCCCTACTACGCGGCCGATCTCGGCGTGGGCGAACCCACCGCCAGCCACGCGGTGAGCGCCTATGCCATCGGCGTGGTGGTGGGCGCCCCGGTGCTCGCGGTGCTGGGCAGCTTCCTGCCGCGCAAGCTCTTGCTGGTGCTGCTGGTGACCTTCTTCATGCTCGCCAACCTGCTGAGCTCCATGGCCACCTCGATCGAGACACTGGTGATCTCGCGCGTGCTCTCGGGGCTGCCGCACGGGGCCTTCCTCGGCATCGGCATGCTCTTCGCCGCCGAGATGATGCCCGCGGGCCGCAAGGCCGCGGGGGTCGCGCAGGTGCTGATGGGGCTGACCGTCGCCAACATCATCGGCGTGCCGGCAGCGGGCGCGATCGGGCAGGCCTTCGGCTGGCGCTGGTGCTTCGTACTGGTGGCGGTGATCGCGGCCGGCTCGGCGCTGATGATCGCCCGCGTTGCGCCGCAGCCGCAGGATGGCCCCGCGCCGAACCCGCTGCGCGAGCTCTCGGCGCTGGCCAACCGCGCGGTCTGGCTGACCCTGCTGGTGGGCGCGATCGGCTTCGGCGGCGTCTTCGCGGTCTACTCGTTCTTCTCCGCCGCCCTGATCAACGCGGCGGGCGCCCCGGAATGGGTGATCCCCTTCGCGCTCTCGGGCTTCGGCATCGGCGCCACGCTCGGCAACTACTGGGCCGGACGCCTTGCCAACTGGTCGCATTTCGGCGGCACGCTTGTGCTGCTCGTTGGCATGGTCGCGGTGACGCTGGTCTACGCGCTGGTGATGGGCGACTGGATCGCCATGAGCCTCACGGTGATGGCGCTCGGGCTGACCGCGGGCCTCGTGATCCCGCTGCAGATGCGCCTGATGGATGTCGCCGGCGACGGCCAGACCCTTGCCGCCGCGCTGAACCACGCCGCCTTCAACGCCGCCAACGCCCTGGGGCCATGGCTGGCGGGGATGGCGCTTGCAGCAGGCTACGGCTGGAGCGCCACCGGCTACGTCGGTGCGGCGCTGTCGGCGGCCGGCATCGTGGCGCTGGCGCTGGCATGGCTCGACGGCCGCCCGCGCCGCACCCTGCGGCCCGCGCAGGCCTGAGCGTCCGCGGCCCGCACGCCCCGAACCCCGAAACGAGAAACGCCGGGCGCTTCTCGCGCCCGGCGTTTTCATGTCCGCTCTCCGGTGCGCCCGTCAGGACGAGCAGTTACAGCCGGTGAGCTTCTGATCCATGCTGCGCGAGGGCTGGTCGCAGCCAGCGTCGCCGACGATCTTGGCGGGCACGCCCGCGACGGTCTTGCAGGGCGGCACCTCTTCCAGAACCACCGAGCCCGCCGCGATCCGCGAGCCGTTGCCGATGCGGATGTTGCCGAGCACCTTGGCCCCGGCCCCGATCAGCACGCCGTCGCCGATCTTGGGGTGACGGTCCTCGTCCTCCTTGCCGGTGCCGCCGAGCGTAACCGAGTGCAGGATCGACACGTCGTTGCCGACCACCGCGGTCTCGCCGATCACGATGGAGTGGGCGTGGTCGATCATGATCCCCTGCCCGATCTTCGCGGCCGGGTGGATGTCGACGCCGAAAAGCTCGGAGGCCCGCATCTGGAAGAAGAACGCGAGATCCTTGCGCCCCTGCCCCCAGAGCCAATGCGCCACGCGCTGGCTCTGCACCGCCTGGAAGCCCTTGAAGTAGAGCAGCGGCTGCAGGAAGCGATGGCAGGCCGGGTCACGCTCGAAGGTGGCGCGGATGTCGGCGCGCGCGGCGCGGGCCAGCGACGGGTCCGAAGAATAGGCCTCGTCGCAGATCTCGCGCAGGATC
>NZ_JAATOS010000441.1:0-3279 GCF_011806505.1 Salipiger sp. HF18
TGTCGGGCATGAGCTTCATGTCCGAGGCTTCGATCGATTTCCAGCCGGCGATGGAGGATCCGTCGAACATGAAGCCTTCCTCGAGGAAGTCTTCGTCGACCTGGTCGGCCATCACGGTCACGTGCTGCAGTTTGCCCCGCGGATCGGTGAAGCGGATGTCGACGTATGCGACCTCCTCGTCCTTCATCGTCTTGAGAACGTCCTTGGTGCTCATTCCGTTCATCCCTTTCTGTGACTTCTTGGGTCCGGATAATGTTTGTTTGTTCTTTGTGCGGCCGCTCAGAGCGCGTCCGAGCCGGATTCGCCGGTGCGGATCCGGATGGCCTGTTCCACGGGGCTCACGAAGATCTTGCCGTCACCGATCTTGTCGGTCTTGGCAGCCGAGATGATGGCCTCGATGGCGGCGTCGACCATATCGTCGTCCAGCACCACCTCGATCTTCACCTTGGGCAGGAAATCGACCACATATTCCGCGCCGCGATACAGCTCGGTATGGCCTTTCTGGCGTCCGAAACCCTTCACCTCGAGCACAGAAAGCCCCTGGATGCCGGCATCCTGAAGTGCTTCTTTCACCTCGTCGAGCTTGAACGGCTTGATGATCGCCTCGACCTTTTTCATGGTCTGTCTCTCCTCGTAATCCCGCGTCGGACCCTGCCAGATCATTTCTGCTAGGCCGCCACAATCGGATAGCCTAACCCGGCGGGGGCTGCATAGAGCGATTCCTAGCGTGCGCATGAATTTTGCGCAACACGCCTCAATAATGGGCGTAATGAAAACAACGACGGAGCAGGGGGCATGGCCGAGCTTCTCACGGCAGAACAGATGCGGGCGGTCGAAGGCACCGCCATCACCTCGGGAGAGGTCACGGGACTGGAGCTGATGGAGCGCGCCGGAATGGGCGTCGTGGCGGCGGTTTTCCAACAGTGGCCGGAACTTGGCACTTCAGCGCAGCGTGCGCTGGTGCTCTGCGGACCGGGCAACAACGGCGGCGACGGCTTCGTCATCGCGCGGTTGCTGCGCGGAAAGGGCTGGGAGGTCGAGGTCTTCCTGCTGGGAGATCCGGCGCATCTGCCGGCGGACGCGCGGGTGAATTTCGACCGCTGGTGCGCGATGGGCGAGGTCTACGAGCTCGAGCCGGGGCTCGAGCCGTCCACGCGCCGGGCATCGCTGGTGGTGGATGCGCTTTTCGGAACCGGGCTCAGCCGACCGATCCAGGGCCTTGGGGCGACGCTCGCCGACCTGCGCGACGTGCGCGGCACCGGGGCGGCGATGGCGCCGGGCGAGCGGCAGGACTGGACGCCGCTGATCGTGGCGGTGGACCTGCCGAGCGGGCTTTGCAGCGACAGCGGCCGGGTGCTGCGCGACGACGCTCCCGGCGGGCCCGCGGATGGCCCCGAGGCCGCGAGTGCTGCGGCCGATCTCACGGTGACCTTTCACGCCCGCAAGCTGGGCCACGTTCTGGCCGAGGGGCCGGAGCTCTGCGGCAGGGTCGTGGTCTGTCCGATCGGGCTCGAGCCGCGCCGGGCGCGGGGCGGGCGCGACGACCGGGTGACCGAGGTGCTGGCGCCGCAGGTGCCCCCCAAGGGCGCGGCGGGGCACAAGTACGATCACGGCCACGCGCTGGTGCTGACCGGCGGCTTCGGGCGCACCGGGGCGGCGAGGCTCGCGGCCCGGGCGGCGCTGCGGGTGGGCGCGGGGCTCGTGACGCTGGGCGCGCCGGGGGCGGCGCAGATGGAATGCGCCGGCCAGATCACCGCCCTGATGCTGCGCCGGGTCGAAGATGGCGACGACCTCTCGCTGCTGCTTGATGACGGGCGGCTCAACGCGCTCTGCATCGGGCCGGGGCTGGGGCTCGAGCGGGCGCGGGATCTGGTGCCCGTGGCGCTGGATGCCGACCGCGCCACGGTGCTCGATGCCGACGCGCTCACCGCCTTTGGCGAGGAAGCGGACGCGCTCTTCGATCTCCTGCACGAGGGCTGCGTGATGACGCCCCATGGCGGCGAGTTCGCGCGGCTGTTCCCTGATCTCGACGACCGGCTGGCCGCGCCGCCGGACACCGGGCCAGCCTTTTCGCGCGTCGCCGTGGCTTGCGACAGCGGGGGCGGGCGATGTGCTCTCGGGGCTGATCGCGGGGCTGATGGCGCGGGGGCTCGCGCCCTTCGATGCCGCCTGCAGCGCCGCGTGGCTGCACGTGGAGGCCGCGCGGGCCTTTGGCCCGGGGCTCATCGCCGAGGACCTGCCCGAGGCGCTGCCGGGGGTTCTGCGGGCGCTTTACGCCTGAGGGGCTACGGCCCTGTGGTCCCCCTATGGTATACTGACAAAGACCCGGGAGATGTCCCGGGTCTTCCTGTTTCCGGAGGGTTCTGACGCGCCGTCGCGCAGGGCTCAGTCGCCGTAGGCCACCGAGGGCAGCCACGTGGTCAGCGCCGGGAACTCGAACACGATGAAGAGGCCCAGCAGCTGGAGCATCACGAAGGGGATGATCCCCCTGTAGATGTGCGAGAGCGACACGCCCGGCGGGCAAACGCCCTTGAGGTAGAAGAGCGCGAAACCCACCGGTGGCGTCAGGAACGAGGTCTGCAGCGTCACCGCCACCAGGATCGCGAACCAGACCACCTGCGGGTCGCGCACCTGGTCGAAGCCCGGCACCGCCAGTTCGAGCCCGTGAATGATCGGCAGCATCAGCGGCATGATGATGATGGTGATCTCGATCCAGTCGAGCAGGAAGCCGAGGCAGAACACGATGAACAGAATGAAGCCCACGGTCAGGTAGGGGCTGTCGAAGGCCGAGAGCACCAGCTCCTGCACGATCTCGTCGCCGCCGTAGCGCCGCAGCACATAGGCGAAGAAGTTGGCGGCAAGGAAGATGCCCACGATGTAGCCGCTGGTGTTCAGCGTCGAACGTGCGACCTCGCGGAAGACCTTCCAGTTGAGCTTGCGGGCGAAGAGCGCCAGCAGGGTGGCGCCCAGCGCGCCGAGCCCCGATGCCTCGGTCGGCGTGGCGATGCCCACGAAGATCGAGCCCAGAACCAGCAGGATCAGCAACATCGGCGGGATGACCGCGATCATCACCTCCTGCACCTCGTGCCAGCCGACCCGCCCGGCGCGTTCCGGCGCGGGCATGGAGTCGGGCGAGATGAAGCCGTAGACCACGATGAAGACGATGTAGAGCGCGCCGAGGATCAGCCCCGGGAACAGCGCCCCCATGAACAGGTCGCCCAGCGAGATGGCAAGCTGGTCCGACATGATCACCAGCATGATCGACGGCGGGATCAGGAT
>NZ_JAATOS010000043.1:0-18262 GCF_011806505.1 Salipiger sp. HF18
AGCGCGTGCGCAAGCTGCAGGACGCGGGAATCATCCGCGGCCGGGTCGCGCTTGTCGACCCGGAGCGGCTGGGGCTGGGCCTGACCGTCTTCGCCGAGGTTTCGGCGTCCGAGCAGAGCGCCGACTGGCAGGCGCGCTTCGCCGAGGTGATCGCCGACATCCCCGAGGTGATGGAGGCCCACCAGCTTGCGGGAAGCCATGACTACGCCCTGCGCATCGTGGTCCGCGACATGGCCGGTTTCGAACGCATCCGCAGCCGCATCACCGAGGCGATCCCGGTGCGCGGCCTCTCGGCCAGCTTCGCGCTGAAGCGGATCAAGTCCGAGACCGTTCTGCCGATCGACACCCGCTCGGCCTGACGGGGACCGCCCCGTCGCAGGCATCGCGTGCCGGCTGGCGCTGCGGCACCTGCCGCCCCTGGCATCGCGCGGATTGCCGGACAGCCTCCCCGCCCTGCACGCCAAGATTGCAGGTGAGGTTTCTACGGGCACGTCATGTCGCGGCCCGAGGACGATCTGTTGCTGCTGCGAGGCGTCGCCCGGGGGACAGGGCGGCGATGCGTCGCCTCTACGAGCGTCATCACGACGTGCTCTGTGCCTTCATCCGGATGCACTGCGACCCCGACACCACCGCGAGCGACGTGATGCACGACACCATGCCGCCGGTCAGGCGCTCGGCGGGGCTTTTTTCGGCAGGCGCAGCGCGGTCCGGTCAAGGGCGGGAGACGGTGATCACCAGTTCGGGCCGCGCCCCCAACGCCGCTTCGGCGGCCTCGAGCGCCGCCGCGTCGGTGAAGCCCAGAGTGTAGAGCCCCGGCGCGCTCGGCCCGTCGACGAGCTTGGCGCCGGTCTCGCGCAGCAGCGCCGTGATCTCGACCAGCGTGGCGTCGTCGGTGAAGGCGACCAGCAGGGTCGGCGTCGCCACGACCTCGCTTGCCGGGACGAAACCGCTGGTCTCCGGCCCCGGGAGCTGCGGGACCACGACGAATTGCCAGACCACCACCGTAGCGGCGACAATGCCCGCGACCCTGAGCAGCGCCAGCCCGCGGTTGCCGTTCGCGGCGCGGGGCGCGCGCTCGGCCTCGATGCTGTCCCAGAGCCGCGCCCGGCCGGTGCTGCGCGCGCCCTCGGGCACCGGCGTCGCCCCCAGCGCATCCGCCGCCGCCCGCATCGCCCCTCGCTCGGCCCGCAGGCCCGGTTCCCTGGCCAGCTCGTCCTCGAACGCCACGCGAGCTGCGGGCGAGAGGCGGTTCTGCATGCTGGCCAGTAGACGGTCGTCGCGGTTCATGGTTGCTCCCTTCCGGTTCATCTGCCTCATCCCAGAGTTCCCCCCGGAACAGAAGGGCCGAAACGCGCCACCGGCGGCGCTTTGCACATCCCTTCTGCAGCTTCGGTCAAGCGACTGGCCCCGGGATCCTGCTGCGTCACCGCCGTGTCGGGCCCGGCCACATCGGTGATCTTGGGGACGTCGAAGCTGTCGGCGATCTCGACCTCCGCGCCGTTCAGGGGATTGTCGTCGCCGGTGCCGCCCAGCAGGTTGTCCTCGCCACCACCGCCGGTGAGCGTATCGTTGCCCGCGCCGCCGTCTGTGACGTTGTTGCCCGCATCGCCCGCCAGCATGTCGCCCCGCGCCGGGCCGGTTAGGTTCTCGAAACCCGAGTCCCGGATCCGCATCAGGGCGTGGCGTCAAGCGCCGCTGCCTCGGGAAAGACGCCCGCGCCGTAGCCGATGTCGACCGCGCAGGTCTCGATGAGCTCTTCCAGCGCCGCGGCCGCATCGACGGTGTTGAAGATGACGCCCACCGTGTTCGGCAGCCGCTCGATGGGCGACGGCGCTCTGCGCGCGGGAGATGTTCGTGGAAGTGGCCGACCAGGTCCGGTGAGCACCATGGCGCGCTGCCGGTAGCGGCACAACGCCCCAACGCGCCTTGCCGACGGCCCCAAAAGAAACACCCCCGGCGCCACCGGCACCGGGGGGACTGGATCTGCCAGGGCCCGCCTTGCGGCGGGCCGTGTCGCCGGGTCAGCGCTTGGCCGGGCGTGCCTTGGACGTGGCGGGCATCTCTATATTGATCTCGAGGCTCGAGACGTCGTCGTCCCGCTCCATCTTGATCTCGACGTCGTCGTCGCTGACGTTCATGTACTTCCGGATCACCGCGATCAGGTCGTATTGCAGCTGCGGCAGGTAATCCGGAGTCTCCGAACCGGCAGACCGCTCGTGGGCGAGAAGCAGCTGCAGCCGGTCCTTCGCGGTCTGCGCCGACTTCGGGCGGCGGGCCTTGAGGGAGAAACCGAACAAGCTCATGCGGACCGCCCGAAGATCCGCTGGATGAAGCCCGGACGCTTCTCGCTCTCGATCTTCATCTCGACATCCTCTCCGGTCAGCCGCGCCACCGCGTCCTCGTAGGCCTTGCCCGCGGCCGAGGGCTCGTCGAGGATCACCGGCACGCCGACGTTCGACGCCCGCAGCACCGCCTGGCTCTCGGGCACGATGCCCAGAAGCGGCACGGCGAGGATCTCGAGCACGTCGTCCACGGTCATCATCTCGCCCTTGTCGATGCGGCCCTGATCGTGACGGGTGATCAGCACGCGCGGGCGCACCGGCTCGGAGGCGCCTTTCTCGGCACGATGGGTCTTGCTGGCCAGCAGGCCCAGCACCCGGTCGCTGTCGCGCACCGACGAGACCTCGGGGTTGGTCACGACCACGGCCTCGTCGGCGAAGTACATCGCCAGCTGGGCGCCGCGCTCGATCCCTGCCGGGCTGTCGCAGATGATGTAGTCGAACTCTTCCTTGAGCTCGTTCAGGACGGCCTCGACGCCTTCCTTGGTCAGCGCGTCCTTGTCGCGGGTCTGCGACGTGGGCAGGACGAACAGCGTCTCGAGCCGCTTGTCCTTGATCAGCGCCTGCTTCAGCCGCGCGTCACCCTGGATCACGTTGATGAAGTCGAAGACCACGCGGCGTTCGCAGCCCATGATCATGTCGAGGTTCCGCAGGCCGACGTCGAAGTCGATCACCACGGTCTTGTGTCCCAGCTTGGCCAGTCCGGCGGAAATTGCCGCGGCCGAGGTCGTCTTGCCAACACCGCCCTTGCCGGATGTGATCACGATGATCTTTCCGAGGGGCGGCTTGTCCTTGAGTTGCGTCGTCATGCGAGCGCCTCCACACATAGCCTGTCATCCTTGAGGAAGACCTGCACCGGGCAGTTGCCCAGGTCATCCCCGATACTTTCGCTCGTCCGGTAGAGCCCCGCGATGGCCAGAAGCTCTGCGCTCTGGCTCTGGCAGAAGATGCGGGCGCTCTCGTCGCCGTGGCACCCCGCCATCGCCCGGCCCCGCATCCGCCCGTACACATGGATGTTGCCGGCTGCCACCAGTTCGGCCCCAGAGGAGACCGACCCGATGATCGTCAGGTCGCCGCGCTCGGCCACCACCATCTGCCCCGAGCGCACCGGATGGGTGATCACCCGGTTGTCGGGCGGCAGCAGGCGGTCGATCTTGCGCTTGCGCTGGGTGGCGGGCTCGGGAAGCGGCGCCTCGCGGCCCACCTTGACCGGGATCAGGCCCAGCCCCTCGGCCGCCTCGACCTGCTTCGGCCCGGCGTTCTGCACGCCGAACACCAGCAGCCTGCGCTTGCGAAGCTCGTCGACCAGCGCACCGATGCGCATGCGGTTCTCGAGCCCCGGCACCTTTTCGAAGTCGATCACCAGCGGTGCGCCCTCGAGAAGTTGCGGCGACTGCTCGAGCTGCGCGTCGAGCGCCTCGAAGAAGGCGGCGTTTGGGGTTTCGCTTTCCACACGAATGGCGATCGCGGTCATGAAGCGACCGCGGATCTGGAATGGCCTGACACGCGCCGGGGCGTCGTCTCCCCGGCCTTGGGGGGTCTGTGCTGGCACCTTGCTCTGTGCTCCTGCTCTCGTTCCGTGTCGCGACTCGCTCGCGCTCTTGTTATCTTTCATCCCTAGTACGGGGGCATGCGCCTCCGCAGCAGGGAAATCACCGACCGGACGGTTTGAGCAGGTTCCCGCCAAATTTGGCCGAACCCTGCCGAGCGGAGCCTCTACACTGTCGCGTTGCCGTGCTGCAAGGGGCGAAGGGCGCCCCCTGCCCTGCTCAGCGCGTCATCAACGCTTCTTCATGGCATCAAGCAGCGCCGCACCGAGCGCGCCGGGAGCCCCGCCGCCCTGCGGCTTGCCCCCACCGCGCGGGCCCTTCGGCCCCTGTCCGCCACCGTCACGGCCCCGCGGGCCCTGCCCGCCGCCGTCGCGCCCGCGCGATGCGGACCGGCCGCGGTTCCGGTCGCCGCCGCGTTCCGCCGCATCGCCGCCGTCCTTGCGCATGGAGAGCCCGATGCGCTTGCGCGGCACGTCGACCTCGGTCACCCGCACGCGCACCACGTCGCCGGCCTTCACCACCTCGTGCGGATCCTTGACGAAGCGGTCGGCAAGCTGGCTCACGTGGACCAGACCGTCCTGGTGCACCCCGATGTCGACGAAGGCGCCGAAGGCCGCGACGTTGGTCACGGTGCCTTCCAGCATCATGCCGGGGCGCAGGTCGGTGATCTCTTCCACGCCGTCGGTGAAGGTCGCGGTCTTGAAGCTCGGACGCGGGTCGCGGCCCGGTTTCTCGAGCTCGCTCAGGATGTCGCGCACGGTGGGCAGGCCGAAGCTGTCGTCGACGAACTGCTCGGCGCGCAGCCCCTTCAGCGCTTCGGGCTGGCCCATGATCTGGCGGATGTCGCGGCCGCAGGCCTGCACGATGCGGCGGGCCACGTCATAGGCCTCGGGGTGCACCGACGAGGCGTCGAGCGGCTCGGCACCGTCGCGGATGCGCAGGAAACCGGCGCTCTGCTCGAAGGCGCGCGGCCCGATGCCCGGCACCTTCATCAGCGCCTTGCGCGAGGGGAAGGCGCCGTGGGTGTCGCGGTGCAGCACGATGTTCTGCGCCAGCGATGGCCCGAGCCCCGCCACATGCGCCAGCAGCGGCGCCGAGGCCATGTTGAGATCGACGCCGACGGCGTTCACCGCGTCCTCGACCACCGCCTCGAGCGCGCGGGCCAGCAGGCGCTGGTCGACGTCGTGCTGGTACTGGCCGACACCGATGCTTTCCGGCGTGATTTTCACCAGCTCCGCCAGCGGGTCCTGCAGGCGGCGCGCGATCGAGACCGCGCCGCGCAGCGACACGTCGAGGTCGGGGAATTCCTTCGCCGCCAACTCGGAGGCCGAGTAGACCGAGGCGCCGGCCTCGGAGACCACGACCTTGGTGGGCTTCGGCCCCTCGAGCAGCTTCAGCGTGTCGGTCACCATGCGCTCGGTCTCGCGGCTGGCGGTGCCGTTGCCGATGGCGATGAGCTCGACGCCGTGGCGCTTCACCAGCCGGGCGATCTCGGCCTGCGCGCCACGCAGGTCGTTCTTTGGCTGGAACGGGTAGAGCGTCGCAGACTCGAGCAGCTTGCCGGTGGCATCGACCACCGCCGCCTTGACCCCTGTGCGGATGCCCGGGTCGAGCCCCAGCGTCGCCTTGTTGCCCGCCGGCGCCGCCAGCAGCAGGTCCTTGAGATTGCGGGCAAAGACGTTGATCGCCTCCTCGTGGGCGCGCCGACGCAGGTCGGCCAGCAGGTCCACGTACATGGTCAGGCTCAGCTTCACGCGCCAGGTCCAGCCCGCCGCGTCGCGCAGCCACTGGTCGCCGGGTCCTTCGCCGGGGATGCCGATGGCCTTCGCCACGATGGCCACCGCGCGCGCCGGCCCGGTTTCGGGCTCGGGCTCGATGCCCACGGTGACGATCTCTTCCTTCGAGGCGCGCAGGATCGCCAGCGCCCGGTGCGAGGGGATGTCCCGCCATTTCTCGCTGTGGTCGAAATAGTCCGAGAACTTGGCCCCGGCCTGTTCCTTGCCGGGCTGCACGCGGGCGGTGATCACCGCCTCCTGCTTCATGAACTCGCGCAGGCGGCCCAGCAGGGCGGCGTTCTCACTCAGCGATTCTGCGAGGATGTCGCGGGCGCCGTCGAGCGCCGCCTTCACCGTCTCGACGTTCCCGCCGACGAAACGCTCGGCCAGCAGCTTGGGGTCGGCATTGCGGTTCCCGGTGATCGCCGCCAGCAGCGACTCGAGCCCGTTCTCGCGGGCGATCATCGCCTTGGTGCGGCGCTTGGGCTTGTAGGGCAGGTAAATGTCCTCGAGCGTGGCCTTGGTCTCGGCCTGCGCGATGGAGCGCGCCAGTTCCTCGGTCAGCTTGCCCTGCCCCTTGATCGACTCGAGGATCGCGCCCCGGCGGGCTTCCATCTCGCGCAGGTAGACCAGCCGGTCGCCGAGGGTCCGCAGCTGGGTGTCGTCGAGCCCGCCGGTGGCTTCCTTGCGGTAGCGGGCGACGAAGGGCACCGTGGCTCCGCCGTCGAGCAGGTCCACGGCGGCCACGACCTGCCTTGGCGTGGCGGCGATCTCGGTGGCGATGGTGCGGGCGATACGCTCGGCGGTCTGGTCCAAGACGGTCTCCTCTGGTTCGGGACTGCCGTAGTATCCCTACGCCCGGCGCACGCCAAGCCCGACCCGCATGACCTTGCCGATCATTTCGGGGTTTCCCGCCGATGCCCTCCCGGGCCACGGCGGGACGTCGCGTGACGGGGCGCGGCATGTCCGCCACCGGCCCCGCCCCGTGCCGCACGGGGTTTGTCGTGGCCGCCCGGCCAAGGTGGCACTCAGCCCTCTGCATCCGACAGGCGAGATCCGGGAAGACCAACGCGATGGCGCCGCGCGTGACACACAAGAACCGCTCGGAACTGATCTGCGCCGTGCCGCGCTCGGCCATCCTCGAGCGCGCCCTGCTGCCGGGCACGAAGCTGCCCGAGGATTCGCTGGGCGAGCGCTTCGGCGCCAGCCGCACGCTGATCCGGCAGGCGCTGGAACGGCTTGCCGCTGAGGGGCTGGTCGAGCTGCGCCACAACTGCGGCGCCGAAGAGCTGCTGCGGCAGGCGCTGGGCTCGGGCGCCGACCTGCTCGGCGGCTGCCCCTACACCGACAGCGACCCCAAGGGGCATATTGCGCGGGTCTTCGCCATGGCGCAGGACTTCGGTGTGGATCTCGACTGCCACCGCGATTTCGACCCCGACACGCGCGGGCAGCATCTCGACGAGGTGGCGAAGCAGACCATCGCCCATGGCATGCAGGGCCGCGTGACCATCGGCCACGTCACCAAGCTGTCGATGCTGCCGCCCGAAGCGCTGCACGAGACCGTCGCGCTGACGGTGCTGCCGGCCGGTCTGGGGGATGAAAGCCGGGCGCATGACCTTCGAGGCACGGCGGCCGAGGCTCTGCCGACCGGCCTCTGCCACGCCCCACGCGGCCTTCGCGCAGTCCGACACCGGGCGCTAGAACGTGCGCCTCATGCCTCGTCGCGCTCCTCTTCGCACTTGGGCCCCTGCGGGACGCCGCCCAGCGCCTCGCGCAGCTCGGCGATCTGCGAGGCCACCGGCGCGCTGTGCTGGAAAGCGCGGTCCGACCATGCGCTGAAGCGTTCGAGCAAGGGCAGGAAGGTCTGGACCTCCTCGTCGGTCCAGTCGCGGAGGAACGAGCCCAGCACCAGGAGCTTGTAGGTGCGCACCGCCTCGACCATGGCGGCGCCGGACTCGGTCAGCTCGAGCACCGTGCGTCGGGCGTCCTCCTGGCTGACCGCGCGCCGCACGAAGTCGCGGCGGATCAGGTCGGCGCTGATGCGGCTGGCGCGCGAGGGGTCGATGGCGAGCCGCGTCGCCACGGTGCCCACCGTGGTCTCGCAATCCGCCTGCTCGCCGAACTCGTTCACCGGCGCGCGCACCGCCATCAGCACGTCGAGCTGCGCGAGATCAAGCGGCAGCCCGAGCTCGTCCAGCGCGGTGCGCCCCAGCTCGCGCTTCATCACCCGACGCCGCCAGCGTTGCAGGATCGCGTCCACGTCCAGCGCCGCCTGCGACACCTCGCGCGCGATGCCCGCCCGCTCCAGATCGTCCTTCAGCTTCTCGTCTCTCCGGCTCAAGCCCGCCTCGTTCATTTTGCGTGCTATTGACATATAAATGCCATCAGCACAGATATAGGGACAGCTTCATTCTGCCCCAAGGGTCCCGCGCGCACCAGATCGCGTCGGGCCGCACCTGTCCTTTCCCCAAGGAGACGCGCCAATGGCGCCATTCGACAGCAGTGCCACGATTGCCGCGACGCCCGAGGCCGCGGAGTCTGTGCCTGTCCGGCTGGTGCTTGCGGCGGTGGCGGCGACACTTCTCTTCGCGTCCCTGGGACAGACCATCGTGTCGACCGCGCTGCCGGTGATGGTCGCCGACCTCGGCGGCATGGACAAGATCACCTGGGTGATGACCGCCTATCTGCTGGCCTCGACCATCGGCGCGCCGGTGGCGGGCAAGCTCGGCGACCTCTACGGCCGCAAGCTGGTGCTGCAATGGGCCATCGGCGTCTTCATCCTTGGCGCGGTGCTCTGCGGCACGGCGCAGAACATATGGATGGTGATCGGCGGCCGCATCATCCAGGGCTGCGGCGGCGGTGCGCTGATCGTGACCTCGATGGCGGTGGTCGGAGACCTGCTGCCCGCCCGCGAGCGCGGACAGGCGCAGGCCGTCCTTGGTGCCGCCTTCGGGATCTCGACGGTGATTGGCCCGCTGCTGGGCGGCTTCCTCGTCCAGAACCTGAGCTGGCACTGGATCTTCTTCGTCAACTTTCCCGTCGGCCTCGCCGCCTTCATCGTCCTCAGTCAAGCCCTGCCCCGCCGCAGCGACCGCCGGCGCAAGTCGGTGGATTACGCCGGCGGCGCACTGCTGGCCACGCTGCTGGCCTCGCTGGTGCTGATCTCGAACACCGGCGGCACGGTCTTTGCCTGGAGCAGCCCGCAGCTGCTGTCGCTCGCGGTCATCGCGCTGAGCGCGCTGGCGCTCTTCATCCGGGTCGAGCGCCGGGCGGAAGAGCCGATCCTGCCGATGAGCCTGTTTGCCAACAACACCTTCGTGGTGGTGAATTTCGTCGGCATCCTCGTGGGCATGGGCATGTTCGGCACCATCACTTTCCTGCCGTTCTTCCTGCAGGTGGTGAAGGGCGTCTCGCCGACCACCTCGGGCCTCTTCCTCGTGCCGATGATGGGCGGTCTGCTCACGGCCTCCATCGCCTCGGGCCGCTACATGGCGCGCTCCGGGCGCTACAAGCTGCTGCCGGTGCTGTCGACCGCTCTGTTGGCAGTGGCGATGTTGTCGATGACCACGCTCTCGGTCGACAGCCCGCTTTGGCTGATCGCGCTGTCGATGATCGGCATCGGGCTGGGGATCGGGCCGGTCTATTCGATCGGCGTGGCGGCGATCCAGAACGCGATCCCGGTCTCGATGCTGGGCGTCGGTACCGCCAGCGCCAACATGTTCCGGCTGATCGGCGGCGCCATCGGCACCGCGGGCTTCGGCGCACTGTTCAGCACCGGGATGGCCCGCAACCTCGCCGGCCAGCTGCCGCTGGCGGCCGAGGGCGGAATTCGCAACATCGGCGCCGAGATGGTCAACGCCCTGCCGCCCGAGACGCGGCTGCAGGTGATGGAGGGCATCTCCCACGCCCTGCATCCGGTGTTCTGGATCGCGGCGGCGGCGGCCGTTCTGGCCTGCCTCGCATCGATCATGCTCCGCGAGCTGCCGCTCTCGGGCTGAGGCGGAACAGCTCCCGAGCGCCCACCGGTTTGGGAGGACCCGAGGCGCTCCAGACCCCGACCGGATGCTCCCCCGGTCGGGGTTCGTCGTATCCCGCCCCTACCAGACGCGGTCGAGCAGGGTGAGCCAGTTCTCCCCCATCACCCGGCGGATCTTGGTCTCGGACCAGCCGGCGCGCTCCATGGCGGCGGTGAGGTTGGGGAAATCGGCGATGGAGCCGAGCCCGTCGGGGAATTCCACCTTCCAGATCTCGGTGAGCTGACGGGCATAGCCCTTGTCGCGGTTGAGATACTCGAAGAACTTCGCGCCGTAGCCCATGGTGAAGTCGGTGCCGAAGCCCACCCGTTCCTCGCCCACGAGGTTCACGATGTAGTCGATGGCGGCCACGTAGTCGTCCACCGTCGCGTCGTTGCCCGCGGCAAGGAACGGCGGGAACATGGTCACGCCGACGAAGCCGTCATGCTCGGCGATGAAGCAGAGCTGTTCGTCGGACTTGTTGCGCGGGTGCGCCTTGAGCCCCGCGGGCAGGCAGTGCGAATAGGCCACCGGCTTCTTCGAGGCGAGGATCACCTCCTGCGAGGTCTTGGGCCCGACGTGGCTCAGGTCGCAGAGCATGCCGACGCGGTTCATCTCGGCCACCACCTCATGGCCGAAATCCGAGAGCCCGCTGTCGGTGCTCTCGTAGCAGCCCGAGCCCACGAGGTTCTGGGTGTTGTAGGTCATCTGGACGATGCCGACGCCCTGCTCCTTGAAGAGCTCGATGAACTCGAGCCGGTCCTCGAAAGCCGCGGTGTTCTGGAAGCCCAGCACGATGCCGGTCTTGCCCGCGGCCTTGGCGGCGCGGATGTCGGCGACGGACTTCGCCTTCACGATAAGGTCGGCGTTCTCGCGGAAATGGGTGTTCCATTCCCCGATCGACGACATGGTGTCGCGGAAATTCTCCCAGACCGAGCAGGTGCAGTTGGCGGCGGTGAGCCCGCCTGCTGCCATCGCCTCGAAGATCGGGCGGCCCCAGTCCGAGATGATGAGCCCGTCGAAGACGATGAGATCGTCGTGCAGCGTGGTCATGTGGTGGTCCTTCGGTCAGAGATAGATATTGCGCACGATGGCGTCGTGATCGCCCGCCATGGCGCGGACGTCGCCGCCGTCCACCACCTCGCCGTCCCTCAGGACGATGAAGCGGTCGGCGGCGCGGAAGGCGAGGTTGAGGTTCTGCTCGACCATCAGCATGGTCACGCCGTCCTCCTTGAGACTGTCGATGATGCGGGCGATCTCTTCGCAGAACTGCGGCGAGAGCCCGCCCGAAGGCTCGTCGAGCAGCAGGAGCCGCGGCCGGGACATCAGCGCGCGGCCAATGGCAACCATCTGCTGTTCGCCGCCCGAAAGCGTGCGGGTGGCCTGCTTGCGGCGCTCCTTCAGACGCGGGAAGCGGTCGTAGATATGCGGCAGCGTCTGCGACAGCTCCCGCCCGCCCCGTCGCATGGCGCCGAGCCGCAGGTTGTCCTCGACGGTGAGGTCGGGGAACAGATCCCGCGCCTGGCTCACCTGCGCGATGCCGAGCGCGAAGATCCGGTGCGGCGACAGGCCCGCGGTTTCCTGCCCGTCGAAGAGCACCGAGCCCGAGGTCGGACGGACGAAGCCGCAGATCGCGTTCATCGAGGTCGACTTGCCCGAGCCGTTGGCCCCCAGCAGGGTCAGGCATTCGCCCGGCACCACGTCGTAGGAGGCGCCGCGCAGGATGGGTTTCTTGCCGTAGCCCACGTGCAGGTCACGGATCTTGAGGAGCGGTTCAGGAGTGTCCAAGGTAAGCCTCCAGCACGGCGCGGTCTTCGCGGATTTCCTCGGGGGTGCCCTCGGCGATGCGCGCGCCCGCCGCCATCACGAGGATGCGGTCGGCGGCGGCCATCACCAGCTCGACCGCGTGTTCGATGAGCAGGATGCCGACGCCCTTCTCGCCCGCCAGACGGTGGATGATCTCCATCATCTGCGCGCGCGCCACCGGCGACAGCCCCACGGCGGGCTCGTCGAGCAGCAGGACCGGCGGGTCCGAAGCGACGGTGCGCACGATCTCGACGATGCGCTGCTGCCCGCCGGAGAGGTCGCCCGCCCGGGTGTCGGCCATGTGCTCCATCGACATGAGCTTCAGCAGCTCACGGGCGCGGTGGATGTTCTCGGCCTCGGATTTCAGCGCCTTCGAGCGCCCGAGCAGGATGTCGAGGAACGAGCCATGGGTCTGCGCATGCAGCCCGGTCAGCACGTTCTCGAGCACCGTCAGCGCCGGGAACAGCCCGCCGTTCTGGAAGGTCCGGCGGATGCCGCGCTCGGCGATCTCGTGCGGAGTGAGCTGCGTCAGCTCCTGCCCGTGCAGGTGCACGGTGCCAGAGGTGGGCGTCACGTAGCCCGAGATCGCGTTGAAGAGCGTCGACTTGCCGGCGCCGTTGGGGCCGATGACGGCGCGGACGTTGCCTTCCTCAAGGGTGAAGGACACGTCGTCGAGCGCCGTCAGCCCCGAGAAGCGGACCGACAGGCCCTTTACGTCGAGAAGGGTCATGGGGCCTCCCGGTAGAAACGTTCGACGAAGACGGGGGACAGGCGGCGCAGCAGGCTCGCGAGCCCCATCGGCATGGCCACGAGCACACCCGCAACGATCAGGCCGAAGAAGAGCTCTTCCATGCCCGGGAAGGCGCGCAGGTATTCCGGCAGCGCGGTCAGCAGAACCGCCCCCAGCACGGCGCCGAGCACCGAGCCGAGCCCGCCCACCAGCACCATCGCGAAGGAGGCGATGAGGTGTAGCATCCCGAAGCTTTCCGGGAAGACGTGGCCCACGTGGCGGGCAAAAAGCGCCCCCGCGCACCCCACCACGAAGCCCGACCACATGAAGGTGACCAGGATCACCCGCGCCGTGGGGATGGCGAGCGAGGCCGTCGCGATCTCGTTCTCGCGCACCGCCATCACGGCGCGACCGAAGCGCGAGCGCATGAGGTTCAGCGTCGCCTTCACCAGCAGCACGGTCACCCCGAGGAAGATGTAGAACTTCAGCGAGTCGTCCCCGAGCGAGATGCCGAAGAGCGCCTCGCGCGGCATCGGCATGCCGTCGGTGCCTCCGGTGACGGGCTTGGCGTGCAGGTAGGCCCAGCGCATCAGCTCGCCGAAGGCCAGCGTGATGATGGCAAGGTAGTAGGTCCGGATCCCGCGCAGGGCGGCGGCCGAGGCGAGAAACCCGCCCAGCGCCCCGAAAGCGCCCGCAAGCGGGATGGTCAGCAGCCACGGCACGCCGAGCTTGGCGGCAAGGATCGCCGAGGCATAGGCGCCGATGCCGAAGAAGGCGGTGTTGGCAAAGGCCAGCTGGCCGAGGTTGCCGATGGTGAGCGTGAAGCCGAGCGTCACCAGCACCGAGATCAGCATGCCGTTGGCGATGAACTGGGTGTAGGGGTTGGTGGCGAGCGGCAGGAGAAGCAGCAGCGCGGGCACCGCCCAGAAGGCGTAGGTGCGCAAGCGGCGTTGCGTGGCGGTGGGCATGGTCTGGCTCATGGGATCAGACCTTCACCACGGCCTTGCGGCCGAAGAGCCCCTGCGGGCGGATGAACAGCACCGCGACGATGACCACGTAGGCGGTGATCTCGATCAGCGCGCTGTCGATGTAGGCGCCGGCGTATTGCTCGGCGAGGCCCAGCAGCACACCGCCAAGCACCGCCCCGCCCAGCGAGCCGAAGCCGCCCAGCGTCATGGCCGCGAAGCCCTTGATCAGGAACGATGCGCCCAGGTCCGGGTGCAGGAGCGAAACCGGCGCCACGAGGATGCCGCCGAGCGCGCCCAGCGCCGCGCCGATGCCCCAGGAGAAATCGTTGAAGCGGTCGACGTTGAGCCCGATGAGGCGCGCGCCGCGCGGGCTCTGGTAGACCGCCTGCACCATCTTGCCGAGGTCGGTCATGGCCATCAGGCCGAAGAACAGCAAGAGCAGCACCAGCACGGTGCCTATGATAAAGACCGCGTCACCGGTGATCACGAGATCGCCCACGAAGATCGGGTCCATGTCGAAGACCGGCGGCATCGGCAGCACCTCGCGGCCCCAGACCATGCGCGCCAGCCCGCGCAGCACGTAGCCCGCCGCGATGCACATGAGCGCGAGCCCGATGTGCGGCCCGCCGAGGATCGGCCGGATCAGGCCTCGGTTGAACATCACCCCCAGTACGAACATCGCGATCATCGCCAGCGCCGCCGCGGGTAGGAAGGCCACGCCCGCCAGCACCACCAGCACGTAGGACAGGAAGGCGCCTGCCATGACGAAGTCGCCGTGGCCGAAATTCACCACCGTGGTCGAGCGGTAGACCACCGTCAGCGACAGCGCGATGAGCGCGTAGATCATGCCCTGGGAGAGACCTCCCAAAGTCAGCTGCATCAGCATGTTGTCTGCTCCTTGGAACACCCCGGAAAAGACCGGGCGCGAACGGCGCCGCGCCCGGCAGTCGGGGGGAGTGATCAGTAGGGCTGGCCCCAGGCCTTCAGGACGGTCGGTTCGCCGTCGACGAAGCCCGCCACGGCCGAGCCCTTGACGCCCTGGTGGTCCTCGGGGGTCCAGGTGATCGGGTCCGAGAGGATGCCGGTGTCGAAGTCGCGCACCTCTTCCAGCGCCGCCATCAGCTTGGAGCGGGTGAGGTCAGGCCCCACGGCCTCGAGCGCGGCGACCAGCGCCTCGGCCGAGCCGATCGAGACGAAGGAGAAGGTCGAGAGCTCTTCATCCGGGTTGTACTTGTGGATCATGTCGCCCCACGGCTTCATCAGCGGGCCGTCGAGATTGTCCACGTAGGAGTGGATCACGTAGTAGTTTTTGACCGTGTCGAAATCGCCGGTGCGCTTGAGCGTGTTCTCGAGGTCGGTGCCCGCGGTGCCCATGACCGGGACGTCGCCCATGCCGTATTTCTTCAGGTCCCGCAGGAAGATCGCCGTCTCGGCCTCGTAGAGCGCCGCGATGATGAAGTCGGGTTTCTCCTGCCGCAGCTTCAGCACCTGCGCGGTGGCGTCGGTCTGGCCGCGTTCCATGATCAGCTCGAGCGAGGGCGTGACGCCGTTCTCCTCGAGATACTCCCGCGCGGGGTTCGAGTAGCTGTGCGCCCAGTCGTTCGAGTGCTCGATGATGGCGACGTTGCCGGTGTCGGGCTTCGAGAGCACGAAGGCCGCCATGGCGCGGCCGTTGGCGCGGCCGGTGGGCACGCCGTGGAAGATGTTCTTCGCCAGCGGGTCCGAGATCGAGTCGCTCACCGCGTGGGCGACGATCCACGGCAGGCCCGCGTCCTCGATGGTGGGCCGCAGCGCCACGGCCACGCCCGAGCAGGAGTTGCCCTGCAGCATGAACACCTTGTCCTGCGAAATCAGCTTCTTGGCGGCGGCGAGCCCCTTGGCGCTGTCGCAGGCGGTGTCTTCCTGCACCGCCACGAGCTTGCGTCCGTGCACCCCGCCCTCTTCGTTGATCTTGTCGTAATAGGCCATCATGCCCACCAGCGCCTTGCTGTAGGACGAGGCGTTGCCCGAGAACGGGCCCATCACGCCGATGGTGATCGCGTCGTCGGAAAGACCCTCGGTCTCCCACTCCGCGTCCTGCGCGAATGCCGGCACCGCCGCGACGGCGAGGGTGGCAAGCAGGGTTGCGACTCTTTTCATGTTGTTCTCCTGTTGGATGTCGGTTCCGAGCGCGGCTTGCTGCCGCTTTTGATTGGGGCCGGAGCCCATGTAGAAACCGGATGGACTGTTTGTTTCTTTCGTCAGCCCTCTTGAGAGACCGGTTTGACGTGCACCGCGAGGATCGCCTTCAGCGCCTGCAGCATGTCGATGAAATAGCCTTCGTCGCGCCGCAGGACGGCCTGCACGGCCATGCCCCGGAACACGTTCATCACGAGATTCAGCGCCGAGCGCGCCGAAACCCGCTCGGGCGCCACCGCGACGAAGCTGTGTGCCCATGTCGCCTCGAGCCGCTCGTGCAACGTCAGGATCAGCGGCGCGAGCCGGCCGCGCAGTTCCGCGTCGCCGCGGGCCGCGACGATGATCTCGAGCGAGGAATAGAACCAGTCGCCCTTGAGGACCTCTGTCCAAAGCGCGTCGAAGAAGCCGTCATAGGTCAGCACGCCGCTGCGCAGGTCCGCAGACAGCGCCTCGAGACCGGCGGCGAAGTTCTCGAACATCTCCTCGGTGGCGGCGACGATCAGGTCCATCTTGCCCGGGTAGTGGTGCGTCTGCGCCCCGCGCGAGACTCCTGCCCGCTTGGCGATCCCCGCGGTGCTGGTGTTGGCGTAGCCCACCTCCATCAGCGAGCGCACGGTGGCCGCGAGCAGCAGCTTGCGGGTCTCGGCGCTACGTTGATCCTGGGTTCTGCGCTTCTTGACGGTCATGATCGCTCCAAACTTACAAACAGGTCAGTTTGTTTTTATGATTCTGTCAAGCTTCGTCCAAGCCTTTTTCCGCCCGTCCCCGGATTCGCCCGACCTCTGCCTTTTTTGGCAGCAGACCGGCGCATCGGGGCGCCCGGACGGCTGCCAACCGGCACACTTTGGCGATCTTTCACCGGGCAGGCCTGAATTTATCCCGAATTGGTCCCGGACTTGACGCAAAGACAACGCTTACCATAGGTTGAATATGATGGTGCCCGGACAACGCAGCCGATGAGGATCGCAGGAGTCTTAAGAGATTTTTAACACTCACGTCACAGAACAGTCGCACCCGACACCGCGCACCGGTTGGCGCGGACCCACGTAACGATCGTCTCTGGACCGCAGTTAAGAAAGACGGAAGCCTTGACGCCTGCGCCAGACCTCCAGCATGACCATCGCGACGGCAGCCCAGCGGCGCAGGATCTCGAACGCCAGATCGAGGGCGTTCTTTCGGTTCTTCTGTCACCTCACATCACCGGGGCGCAGTTCATCCCGATCCTGCCAAAGGGGCTCCCTCACATGCGCCCCATCGCCGTCGGACGGCAGGAGGCGGACAAGATCGCGACGCTGTGCTGGTCGCTGCGCCTGCCAGAGGTTCCCGAGTGGCAAGCGGCGCTGGCCGCCAGGCCCTCGCACACCCGCCCCGACTTCATCGAGACCGGGCCGAACGGCAATTTCACCGCCTCGCTGGTGACCTCCAAGACCGGCGCCCGCTATGGCATCCTCGCGCTGAAATTCGCCCCCGGCGCCAAGCAGTGCGACATTCACCTCGACTACGGCACGCGCGCCGGGCTGCTGATCGGGCAGTCGATCCAGCAATGGCTCGAGTTGCGCATCCTCGAGCTCGAGCTTGCCGACGAGATCCGCCGCACCCGCCGCATGTCGCAGCTGGCCGAGCTCGACGGGCTGACCCGTATCCTCAACCACCACGCCTTCAAGCTGAAATGCGCAGAGCGCATCGGCAAGGCCGAGCAGCCCTTCGCGATGATGATGATCGACGTCGACAACTTCAAATCGGTGAACGACGTCTACGGCCACCAGTTCGGCGACAGCTACCTGCGCGAGGTGGCGCTGGCGATCGTCCGGGCGCTGCCCAACGCCGCCGTTGTCGGCCGCATCGGCGGCGACGAATTCGCGGCGCTGGTGCCGATCCCCAACCAGCAGCCCGAGCCCTATCTCGACCGCCTCATGCTGGGGTGCGCCTGCGACGTGCAGCGCGCCGCGGCCCGGCTCGGCAAGCCCAACCTCGGCCATGTGAGCATCGGCTGCGCGCTCGAGTCCAGCGTCTGCCCGGATGTCGAGAAACTGCTGCAGGGAGCGGATGCGGCGCTCTATGCCAACAAGAGCTCGGGCAAGTACTCGGGGGCGATCTTCGACCCCGACAGCCACGAGAACTTCAGCGCCATGCTGATCCGCCCGCGCTTTCTCAAGGCGCTGCGCAACAATGAGCTGCGGCCGTTCTTCCAGCCGGTCATCGACCTTGCCACCGACCGCATCTGCGGGTTCGAGGTGCTGGTGCGCTGGATCGACCCGCAGCGCGGCGTGCTGGCGCCCGAGGAGTTCGCCTCGATCCTCGCCGCGCCGGAGCTGGCCGAGAAGCTCACACGCCTGCTCTTCGAAGACGCGCTGCAGCAGTTCGCCCGCCGCCCCGGCTACCAGAGCGAGACACTGGCGCTGAACCTCGGGACGGTGGATCTCATCAAGCAGGAATTCGTCTTCGACCTGCAGTCGCAACTCAACCGCTACGCCGTGCAATGGCGCCAGATCGTGATCGAGGTGACCGAGAACACCATGCTCGGCGCCATCAACGGGCCGGTGTTCCAGAACCTGACCGAGATGCGCAGCCGCGGCGCCAAGGTCGCGCTCGACGATTTCGGTACCGGCTACGGCGGGCTTGCCCACCTGCGCAACTGGCCGGTGGACATCATCAAGCTCGACCGCAGCTATGTCGATGGCATCACCCGCGGCCCGCGCGACGCGATCTTCGCACGCGCCCTGATCGAGATCGCCAGCACCCTGGGCCTCGAGGTGATCGCCGAGGGCATCGAGGACATCGAGACCGCCAACACCCTGCGCGAGCTCGGCTGCCAGATGGCGCAGGGCTACTTCTACTCCCCCGCCGCCCCGCTCGAGGAATTCTGAGCGGCCACCCCCGTGTGGATCGCGTTGGCCAGCACC
>NZ_JAATOS010000442.1:0-3278 GCF_011806505.1 Salipiger sp. HF18
CACCGGCGGCGCTGAGGCGCTGACGGGACGCAGGACGGAGCGGCGGCGGCGAGGAAACGAGGCGCGGTTGCAGACGATGCGGACGGAACATCGAGAGGCAGGGAAAGGCGGGCGCGCCGGAAGATAGGGCGCACTGGTCTGGTTTTTGTCTCTCACGCTCTTTGACATTGATGATATCTGAAGAGATATGCGGGCGACTCTGGTTCATTCGATGGATCAAGTCTCTGTATATCGCGCTGGTAGGGGTAACCCGATGATCCAGTGTCAGCTTCACTGTTTGTACGGCTTTCGGTTTCTGATGAAACCTGAAGCACACAAACAGATGACTTCCATCGGGAATTCCTTAGCCGGGTCCTGATGGAGATGTGCAGAGGTTCGAACGTCAAGGATAGCAGAGCAATCTGCTTTCAACTTGAGAGTTTGATCCTGGCTCAGAACGAACGCTGGCGGCAGGCCTAACACATGCAAGTCGAGCGCACCTTCGGGTGAGCGGCGGACGGGTGAGTAACGCGTGGGAACGTGCCCTTCTCTGCGGAATAGCCACTGGAAACGGTGAGTAATACCGCATACGCCCTTCGGGGGAAAGATTTATCGGAGAAGGATCGGCCCGCGTTAGATTAGGTAGTTGGTGGGGTAATGGCCTACCAAGCCTACGATCTATAGCTGGTTTGAGAGGATGATCAGCCACACTGGGACTGAGACACGGCCCAGACTCCTACGGGAGGCAGCAGTGGGGAATCTTAGACAATGGGCGCAAGCCTGATCTAGCCATGCCGCGTGAGTGATGAAGGCCTTAGGGTCGTAAAGCTCTTTCGCTGGGGAAGATAATGACTGTACCCAGTAAAGAAACCCCGGCTAACTCCGTGCCAGCAGCCGCGGTAATACGGAGGGGGTTAGCGTTGTTCGGAATTACTGGGCGTAAAGCGCGCGTAGGCGGATCAGAAAGTTGGGGGTGAAATCCCGGGGCTCAACCTCGGAACTGCCTCCAAAACTCCTGGTCTTGAGTTCGAGAGAGGTGAGTGGAATTCCGAGTGTAGAGGTGAAATTCGTAGATATTCGGAGGAACACCAGTGGCGAAGGCGGCTCACTGGCTCGATACTGACGCTGAGGTGCGAAAGTGTGGGGAGCAAACAGGATTAGATACCCTGGTAGTCCACACCGTAAACGATGAATGCCAGTCGTCGGCAAGCATGCTTGTCGGTGACACACCTAACGGATTAAGCATTCCGCCTGGGGAGTACGGTCGCAAGATTAAAACTCAAAGGAATTGACGGGGGCCCGCACAAGCGGTGGAGCATGTGGTTTAATTCGAAGCAACGCGCAGAACCTTACCAACCCTTGACATCCTAGGACCGCCAGAGAGATCTGGCTTTCACTTCGGTGACCTAGTGACAGGTGCTGCATGGCTGTCGTCAGCTCGTGTCGTGAGATGTTCGGTTAAGTCCGGCAACGAGCGCAACCCACATCTTCAGTTGCCAGCAGTTCGGCTGGGCACTCTGGAGAAACTGCCCGTGATAAGCGGGAGGAAGGTGTGGATGACGTCAAGTCCTCATGGCCCTTACGGGTTGGGCTACACACGTGCTACAATGGTGCCTACAGTGGGTTAATCCCCAAAAGGCATCTCAGTTCGGATTGTCGTCTGCAACTCGACGGCATGAAGTCGGAATCGCTAGTAATCGCGTAACAGCATGACGCGGTGAATACGTTCCCGGGCCTTGTACACACCGCCCGTCACACCATGGGAGTTGGGTCTACCCGAAGACGGTGCGCCAACCTTTCGAGGGGGCAGCTGGCCACGGTAGGCTCAGCGACTGGGGTGAAGTCGTAACAAGGTAGCCGTAGGGGAACCTGCGGCTGGATCACCTCCTTTCTAAGGATGTTCCTAGATCATCCGGTTCGCCGGAAGACATGGAACACTTAGCAAGATCCGATTAGTCATCGGATCATACATCACGGACCAGGTCGTCCTCATATCTCTTCAGAACGAACACGCGGGCCGCCGGCTCGTATGTAGTTGCCTGGCTCCGTCGGAGGCTGGCCCTCTCGGCAGATTTTGCGATGCAAAATCGCCTGTCGGGCAACGTCGATTTTGCATTGCAAAATCAACTGGGTCGGTAGCTCAGGTGGTTAGAGCGCACGCCTGATAAGCGTGAGGTCGGAGGTTCAAGTCCTCCTCGACCCACCAGTCCCTCCGGGGATCAAGATGGGGCCTTAGCTCAGCTGGGAGAGCGCCTGATTTGCATTCAGGAGGTCAGGAGTTCGATCCTCCTAGGCTCCACCATCTCACCGGAGGTGATGGACCGGACGGCATCCCGATTAGATCGACAAGCACTGAGTGAAGTGCTTCTCCGTCCAATCGGACATCGTCGAGTACGCTCGACGGGTTTTACATCGTATAGAGAGATACAAATCAACATTGCTTGGTTCGCCGAAGTGACGGATGAACCTCTGCAGGTCTCCCTTGAGGAGAGGTGGTTGACGGTCTAGCCGACCGGAAGGCCATATCCCTGCCGAAACGAGCAATCGTTGTCCAAGTCAAGTACACTAACCCGTGCGATCGCGAGATCGCACAAGTCCACTCGACAGAGTGGGCGGGAAAGTATGCTTTTGGTCCAGTATCATAGCAACCGGTCGAACCAGACGGTTGCGGTGCAGGTGAGCTCCGCGGCGCTCAAGCAGCGAAGCGGTAGCGCAACAACCTGTCTTTTACTGGATCAAATCAAGCGCGAGAAGGGCGTTTGGTGGATGCCTTGGCAGTAAGAGGCGATGAAGGACGTGATACTCTGCGATAAGTCCTGGGGAGCTGAGAATAAGCTTTGATCCAGGAATTTCCGAATGGGGCAACCCACCTGAAAGTTCATTATAATTACTTCGGTAGTTTATAATGTTCTTAAACAGGTACTTTTAACCTGAATACATAGGGTTTTAAGAGCAAACCCGGGGAACTGAAACATCTAAGTACCCGGAGGAAAGGACATCAATAGAGACTCCCCTAGTAGCGGCGAGCGAACGGGGACCAGCCGAACTCTGAGAGTGACTGGAATGGTCTGGAAAGGCCAACCATAGCGGGTGACAGTCCCGTACAGGAAGCTCGATGAGACGTATCAAGTAGGGCGGGACACGTGAAATCCTGTCTGAAGATCGGAGGACCACCTCCGAAGGCTAAGTACTCCTTACTGACCGATAGCGAACCAGTACCGTGAGGGAAAGGTGAAAAGCACCCCGACGAGGGGAGTGAAACAGTACCTGAAACCGAACGCCTACAATCAGTCGGAGCT
>NZ_JAATOS010000443.1:0-3271 GCF_011806505.1 Salipiger sp. HF18
TCGGCTTCTCGAAAGAGCACCGTGACCTCAACATCCGCCGCATCGGCTACGTGGCGTCCGAGATCACCAAGAACGGCGGCATCGCGATCTTCGCGCCCCTCGCCCCCTCCCCGACCACCCGTCGCGCCGTGCTCTCTCTCCTCGATCAGTTCGGCGCCTTCATCGAGGTCCACGTCGCGACCACGATCGAGGAATGCGAGCGTCGTGACCGTAAGGGTCTCTACAAGCTGGCACGCGAAGGCAAGATCAAGGAATTCACCGGGATCTCCGACCCCTATGACGTTCCCGCCAACCCCGAGCTGCGCGTCGAGACCGAAGGCACCGATGTCGACAACTGCGCACATCAGGTGATCCTGAAGCTCGAGAGCATGGGCCTGATCGCGGGTCACTGAGCCCCGACATCCCTCAGCTAAGCAAAGGGCGTCCGCGACAGCGGGCGCCCTTTCTGCGTGCGGGGCTTGCATGCTGCGTTTGCGTGCTGCGTTTGCGTGCCGGGGCAGGGGGGATCAGAAGCTCAGGCGGAAGTTCGAGGTCAGCGCGACCGGCAGGGTCGGGTCGAACACGTGGCTGCCGTCAATCTGCAACGTCAGCGACCGCTTCTTGTGCGACCACTGGAAGCCGGTGGCGAAGCGCGGCGCGCTGTAGTCGCCGAAGCTCGAGTCGTTGCGCCAGTAGCCCTGGGTCACGCCGACGTCGAAATAGGGCTTGAAGTGCCCGTCCGGGTTCAGCGTCGCCCGGGCCGAGATGCTGGAATAGAGGTTCGAGATCTCGAACCCGTCGAGGCTGCCCGCGCTCGGCGTGAACTGGTGCGACATCGACAGCGCCGCCGACGAGCTCATCTTGATGCCGCCGATCCGGTCCGAGAGCGTGGCCTTGGTGCCGCCGCCCACGCGCATCGCCCGTGTGCTCCCACCCGAGTAGCGGTAGACCGGCTGGGCCACGTTCATCCAGCTCTTGAGCTTCAGCTTGTCGCCGATCCGGGTCTTCAGGTACGGCCCGAACGAGAAGCTCCGGCTCTCGATCTCGCGCCCGGTGTCGAGGTTGGCTTTGGCAAAACCCGCGGAAAAGCCCAGCCGGCTGTGCTGCAGCAGCGGGAAGTCGTAGCCCATCATTAGGCGCGAGGCGACGCCCGAGGGGTCGTCGTGGTATTCGCGCACGCTCAGCGCCGCCCAGCCGCGCGCCATGCTCTCGCGCGAACGCGAGGCGAGATAGAGCCCGTTGCCGTACAGGTTCACGTGCCCGAAGCCGTCCATCACGTTGCCAAGCGCGGCCTCGTGCGCGGTGATGTCGGCGCTCAGCGTGGTCGAGGCGCCGAGCTTGAGCGCATCGCGCAGGTCGGCATCGTCCGCTGCGGCTTGGACCGGCAGCAGAAGCAGGGCGATGACAAGATGTATTCTTCCAGACAACACGTGCATGGCAGCGGGTCCGCTCTGCGGATCGGGGCAATTCGGTTCAGAACTCCGGGGGGACAGGTCTTGGCGTCGCCCGCATCGGATGAGGCCCGGTTACCCGCGGACACTGCTCACATCAAATCACGAATCCGGTCCCGGAGGCGTTTTCCCGGGGATTTCCCGTTGCCGTGGCGTCAGTTGCCGAACGAGGCGGCAGCGACGCCGACCGTCGCGGCAGTGGCGGGACCGGGGCTCAGCCCAGCGAAACCAGAAGCTCCGCGACCTTGCGGGTGTCGTACTTGTCCTGATCGGTCTGGCGCAGCGGCAGGCGGTGGCAGGGGATGCCGAAGCGGGCGGTGACTTCGGCGCAGGCCGCGTCGCTCTGCGATCGGTCGCAGAGCACGTGGGTCAGCAGCTGCCGCGCGGGGATCGTCCTGCCCGCGTCCGCCAGCAGCGGCGCCAGCAGTGCTTGCACCTGGTCGGCAAGCCCGTGGCCCAATGCCTCTGGATCGACGCCGAGGCTCGGCAGGAACACCTTGGGCACGTGCCGCGCGGCGATCGCCTTGCCCACGCCGGCGGGGAGCAGGTTGGCGATCACGCTCGAATAGAGGCTCCCCGGCGGGTAGCAGATCACGTCCGACTGGGCGATGAGTTTGCGGTTGCGCTTGGGCAGCGGCACGTCGCCGGGCGCCAGCTCCTGCCTTCCGTCGCTCAGGAACAGGCGGGCGATGGGGCTGTCGATGGGCGCGGATTCCTTGCCGCTGATCTGGCGCTGGCCGACGATCACCCGCCCGTCCGAAAGCTCGACCCCCAGCTGCAGCGTCTCGTCGACCACGGCGCGCACGGTGCCGCGCACGTCGACCATCTTGGACATAAGGAACAGCACCGGCTCAAGCGCGCGGCCGTTGCTCAGGTAGCCCCCGGCGAGGATCAGGTTACCGATGCTGGCATTGCGGTAGTCGAAGCCACGCGGCACCTCGGCGGCGAAGCTCTCGAGCAGGGTGCGGATCAGCATCCG
Source organism: Salipiger sp. HF18 (assembly GCF_011806505.1). Taxonomy (NCBI): domain Bacteria; kingdom Pseudomonadati; phylum Pseudomonadota; class Alphaproteobacteria; order Rhodobacterales; family Roseobacteraceae; genus Salipiger; species Salipiger sp. HF18. The sequence goes on from NZ_JAATOS010000443.1 coordinate 2,410, forward strand.
CATCGGCTTGGCGACGGCCGAAATCAGCGGATGCTTGCCCTCGATCATCGCCGCGACCTCGGCGCCCAGCTCCTCCTGCGGGGCGTTACGTGACAGCCGGTGGCTGAAGAGCGCGTAGATGTCGGGCTGGCCCAATACCGTCTCGTCCGCCAGCGCCATCAGCCGGCTGCGCAGGTCGCCGACCGCGGGCATGTCGAAGGCCTCGCGCAGGATCTGCGAACTGCCACCGCTGTCGAAGGGCGTGATCAGGTGAATCGAATTGAAGGTATAGGTCTTGAGCTGCCGCGAGATCCCGTTCAGCGCGCTGCCGCCGCTGAAGAACAGCACCCGTGGGCCAAGGTGCGGGGCGCTTGCGGCGCGCGACACGCGCAGGGCGTCGGGCAGGCTGATCTCGCGCTCGATCCGGATATCGGTCATTACTGTCTCGTCGGGCCTGTCGTCGGGGGTACGCCGAAAGCGACAGCCATTATGCCTTTAAACTGTTATATTCTTCGGAGCATAAGGCCTCATGATCGAAGACCTCTCCATCCGCCCGACAGTTCGCGCTGTCATCCGCAAGGGACCTCCCGTGCGCGTCCAAGTCAAGCAGAGACCGGACGGCCAGCGTGACATGCCGCTTCCCGGCGGGCGGCGGGAGCCCGGCGAGACGATGCACGGGTGCGTGGCCCGCGAATGCCTCGAAGAGATCGGGGTGGCGCCTGTGCTGCGCGACATCCTCTTCGTGGCGGAGGTGTTCCGCGTCGGTGGCGACAAGCGCTGCCAGCAGACCGGGATGCTGTTCCGGGGCCAAGTGCCCGACGATTACGAGCCGCGGCCGGGCACCCGGCCCGACCATCGCCAGAGCGCCACCGCCTGGGCCGAC
>NZ_JAATOS010000444.1:0-3242 GCF_011806505.1 Salipiger sp. HF18
GTGAGCGTGTTCGATTCCAGCCGCAGCTCGCGCCCGAGCGCCCCCACCGTGCGCCCGTCCTCGGCCCAGAGCGCCGTCATCACCAGATACTGCGGATAGGTCAGGCCGATGTCGTCGAGCAGGTCGGCATAGGCCTGCTGCATCGCGTGCTGCGCCGAGTAGAGCGCGAAACAGATCATGTCGGGAGGTGTCAGCTGCATTTCCGGAAAATAGATCGCACGCGACAGGATCGCAAGGGAGTTGACTCGCGGTGGCGCACCCTCTATTTATATCGCACCCGATATAATCGCACGCGAATGGAAAACCTCATGTCCGTCGATCCCAAGTACTGGGCCGAAGCCACCGCGTTTGGCGGCGGCCGCAACGGTCACGCGAAACTGGCCAGCGGAATGCTGACCGTCACCATGTCGAGCCCCAAGGAGCTTGGCGGCGACGGCAAGGGCCACAACCCCGAAGAGCTCTTCGCGCTTGGCTACGCGGCCTGCTACCTCAGCGCGATGCGCTTCGCGGCGCAGAGTGAGAAGCTCGGCACCGTGCCCGAGGATGCCTCAGTGAACGCCCATGTGGGGATCGGCCCGCGCAGCGACGGCGGTTTCGGCCTGAAGGTCACGCTCGAGGTCTCCCTGCCGGGGCTGGAGCGCGACGTGGCCGAGAAGATCGCCGAGCGCGGCCACTTCATCTGCCCCTACTCGAACGCCACCAAGGGCAACATCGAGGTCGAGATCGTCGTCCTCTGACGCCCCCTCTCCCGCGCGCCCGCACTTGCAGGCGGGTCGCGCGCACCGGGGTCAGGTACGCCAGGTGCTGAAGGCAAAAAGAAAGGACCGCCGAAGCGGTCCTTGGAATCCGAAGCCTCCCGAAGGAGCTTCAAAAAGGATCAGCCGTTGACGCTGTCCTTGAGGGCCTTGGCGATGGTCATCTTGACCTGCTTGTCGGCCTCTTTCTTGAACTGCTCGCCGGTCGCGGGGTTGCGGACCATGCGCTCCGGGCGCTCGCGGCAATAGATCTTGCCGACGCCAGGAAGGGTCACTGCACCACCGTCGGCGACTTCCTTGGTGATGATGCCGGTGATCGCGTCCAGCGCGGCGGACGCGGTTTTTTTGTCTGCGCCCATCTCCTCGGCCAGTGCGGCCACAAGCTGGGTTTTGGTCATCGGTTTCGCCATTTCATGGTCTCCTTAACTGCCCGAAGTAATGGGCCTCGTCGCGTAAGCGTAACATTATATGGAGTTCAAACACAACGAATAGTGGGTGTTTGCAAGGGAAAACTGCGCATATTGCGGTGTTTCGGCGGTGTTCCTCCACTTCAGAGGAAAGCTGTTTCCTCAAAGCTACGCAGCTTCCGGCTATGCAGCCTCTCAAGCGGCATTCCGCGAAGCCGTTCCATCGCGCGAATGCCGATCATCAGGTGCCGCGCGACCTGCGTCTTGTAGAAGTCGCTGGCCATGCCGGGAAGCTTCAATTCGCCGTGCAGCGGTTTGTCGCTGACACAGAGCAGCGTGCCGTAGGGCACCCGGAAGCGGAAGCCGTTGGCGGCGATCGTCGCGCTTTCCATGTCGAGCGCCACGGCCCGGGATTGCGACAGCCGCTGCACCGGGCCGGACTGATCGCGAAGCTCCCAGTTGCGGTTGTCGACCGAGGCCACGGTGCCGGTCCGCATCACCCGCTTGAGGTCGTAGCCGTCGAGCTGGGTCTCCTCGGCCACGGCGGTCTCGAGCGCCACCTGGATCTCGGCCAGCGCCGGGATCGGCACCCAGACCGGCAGGTCGTCGTCGAGCACCTTGTCCTCGCGCAGGTAGGCGTGGGCGAGCACGAAATCGCCCAGCGACTGCGAACTGCGCAGCCCGGCGCAGTGCCCCACCATCAGCCAGGCATGCGGGCGCAGCACGGCGATGTGGTCGGTGGCGGTCTTGGCGTTCGAGGGCCCCACCCCGATGTTCACCAGCGTGATGCCCGCGCCGTGCGGGCGCTTGAGGTGGTAGGTCGGCATCTGCGGCATCTTGGGGCTGAGCGGCAGCGCGGCCTCGGCATCGGTGATCTCGGCGTTGCCGGTCGAGACGAAGCTGGTGTAGCCGCTGTCCGGATCGGCGAGCTGCTGGCGGGCATAGGCCTCGAACTCGCTGACGTAGAACTGGTAGTTGGTGAACAGCACGTGGTTCTGGAAGTGCCTGGGATCGGTCGCGGTGTAATGCGCGAGCCGCGCCAGAGAGTAGTCGACCCGCTGCGCGGTGAAGGGCGCGAGCGGCCCGGCGCCATCCTCGGCGGGCTTGGCGACACCGTTCACGATGTCGTCGTTGGTCACGCTCAGGTCGGGCACGTCGAAGACGTCGCGCAGCACGAAGCGCCCCGCCCCCTCCTGCGGCACCGTGAGCTCGGGATAGTTGGCGACGGCGAAATGCACCGGCATCGGCGTCGTCGAGAGCCCCACCTGCACCGGCACCCCGTGGTTCTCGAGCAGCAGGCGGATCTGCTGCTTGAGGTAGTGCCGGAACAGGTCCGGGCGGGTGATGCTGGTGGCGTGGGTGCCGGGCGCGGGCACGTGGCCAAAGCTCAGGCGGCTGTCGACCTTGGCGTGGCTCGTGGTGGTGATGCGCACCTCGGGATAGAAGGCGCGGATGCGCACCCCGGGGTGCCCGTCGCTCATCGCGGCGAGGAACCGGTCGTGCAGGAAGCCCGCGGACAGGTCGTAGAGCTCGCAGAGACGATCCACCGCGGCCCCCGCATCGGAGAAGAGTTCGGGCTCCGGAGCCTCCGGGCTGACGATCTCCAGTGGGGCGTACGAGTCCTGCATGCTTGCCTCTCTTTCGGCCTGTTTCCCGGCAAACTGGCATCAAGGAGAGGGGCGTTCAAGCGGCAGTGTGACCGTTAACCATGAAACCGCTGCGTCACGGCACATCCCGGGGGCGAAAACCGCCCTGCCTTCGCCCTGCCCTCGCCGTGCCCCGGAAACGCGAAACGCCCCGCGACCGGTGTCGCGGGGCGTTCGTCAATTCAGGTTTGTGGCGCGATCAGGCCCGGACCAGCGCCTCGTAGGAGGCAGCGATGTCCAGCACCAGGTTGCCGACGGTGAAGGTGTAGTCGCCGATCTGGCCAACCGGGGTGACCTCGGCGGCGGTGCCGGTCAGGAAGCAGCCCTCGAAGTTCGAGAGTTCCTCGGGCATGATGTGGCGCTCATGCACGGTGATGCCCTTCTCCTTCATCATCTTGATGACGGTCTGACGGGTCAGGCCGTTGAGGAAGCAG
>NZ_JAATOS010000445.1:0-3241 GCF_011806505.1 Salipiger sp. HF18
GGCGCAGCCAGTGCAAGGATCTCCGCTGGCACGAGCTGGTCGTGCAGGATGACCTCGGCGGCCTCGATCAGGCGCAGCGCGCGGATCGTCAGCAGCTCGGGATCACCGGGGCCTGCGCCGACAAAGGCCACGTGGCCTTGGGGAAGAAGGGTCTTGCTGGGTGCCATGAAGCGGATCCGGGTTGGTGCCTGAAGTTCTGCCAAATATAGGACATTGTTCCGGTTTCGCGCTAGATAGGGGTGTTCACTAAGAACTTTTTCTCGCATCACTGCCATGATATGAAAATGTGTCCCGCTATGGTGCAGAAAGAGGAAAACCCATGCAGCTCGATGCGACCGACCGGAAAATCCTCCGCGAACTGCAGGAAGACGCGGGCCGCTCACTGGACGAGATCGCCCGGGCGGTGGGCTCGTCCAAGACGCCGGTGTGGAACCGGATTCGGAAGCTGCGCGAGGCCGGCGTCATCGGTCCGCAGGTGGTCGTGGCCGATCCCGACAAGCTGGGCTTCGAGGCCTGTTTCTTCGTGCTGATCCGCACCTCCGAGCACGATGCCGACTGGCAGGGCCGCTTCCTGCACGCGGTTCGCTCGCGCCCCGAGGTGATGGAGGCGCACCGGCTGGCGGGCGACATCGATTACATCCTCAAGGTCCGGGTGCAGAACGCGCGCGCCTATGACGTGTTCTACCAGGCGCTCATTTCCGAGGTGAAGGTTCACAACGTGACGGCGCTGCTGTCGATGGAAGAGATCAAGAACACCACCGCGCTGCCGCTCTGAGCGCTTACGCGGGCGCGGCGTTCAGGTCTCGACCGTGAGCCGCTCGAGCCCGTGGAAATGGTAAAGGTCGGCGTAGCGCGGGGCCTCGGCCAACCGGAGCCTCGCGCGCGGGGTCGAACCGTGCGGGGTCGGCATAGACCTCCGGGTCGCGCCCCGCCGCGCCGAGCAGCAGTGCCACGCGCTCGCCACGCTGGAAGACATGGCCGAAGACCTCCGCCTCCACATAGGCGTAGCGGGTGAAGAGATGCAGCGGCGGATCGTGGCGCAGGAGCTCCTCGGCGACAGGTGCCGCATTGTCCGCGGTGATGCCGTGGCCGGTCTCGAGCAGCGTCTTGATGCCGTTGCCGAAGGTGTGCACCGTCGCCTCGTGACCGGCGTTGAGCAGCAGGATGCAGGTCGCGATGAGTTCGTCGGTGGAAAGCCGGTCGCCCGACTCTTCGGCGGCGATGAGCTGCGACAGCAGGTCGTCGCGGGGCGCCTTGCGACGGTCGCCGATGTAGTCGCGGAGGAAAGACGAGAACTCGGCCGCAGCCGCGGCGGCGGCGTCCTCGATGGCCCGGGTGCGGCGCGCCTGGTACATCGCCACCATGGCGTTCGACCAGTCGAGAAGCTGCGGCGCGAGGCTGTCCGGCACCCCGAGCAGCCGCGCGATGACGATCACCGGGATCGGCTGGCAGAAGGCGGGGAGCAGGTCGAACGGCCCCTCGGGAAAGGCGTCGATGAGCCCATGCGCCAGCGTCGCGATCTCGGGGCCGAGCCCGGCGATGCGGCGCGAGGTGAAGGCGCGCAGCACCAGACCGCGCAGGCGGGTATGGCGCGGCGGCTCCAGCTCGAGCATGGAATGCGCCTCGATGGCATAGAAGGGCGCGAGGTGTTCGGGCACCGGCTGCGCCATCTCGGCTGGGATCTCGCGCCCGAAGCGGCGGTCGCGCAGCAGCGCCTGCACGGCGCGGTGTGAACTGGCGCAGATCAGCCCGTAGTCGTTCCAGTGGGCAAGATCGCCAGCGGCCCTGAGCCGGTCGTAGAACGGGTAGGGGTCCTGCACGAAAGCGGGGTCGGTCGGGGACTGGCTGAGGCGCATCATGGCGGCGACCCTGCCTCTGAGCCGCTTCCCGTGCAAGGCGCGGATTGCTATGTCTCTGTCATGAAGCCCGGATTTTCCGCCCACCGCGCCCTGATCGTGGCGCTCGCGCTGCTTGTCACCGCCGTGTTGTCGGCGGTGGTCTGGCGCTCGGCCTACCTGCAGGCGCTCGATCCGGTGGCGGCGCGCGGCGAGAGCGACCTCGAGCTCGCCTCTGACCGCCTCGTCACCCAGCTTCAGCGGTTCCGGGAATTCGCGGTGCTGACCGCCGATCACCCGTCGCTGGTGGCACTGCATTACGGTGGGTCGCGGGCGGCGGCCGAGAAGATGCTGCTGCGCGCCGCCGACCGATCCGGCGCGGCACTCGCGGTCTATGCCGATGCCGAGGGCCGGGTCATGGCGCAATCGGCGCCGGGGCTGCCCGAACGTTTGCTGGCGGGCGACCCGTTCCGGCGCGCGCTCCACGGGGCGCTCGGCATCGCGCACGGTGCGGGTCCCGAGGACATCGAGCGCGCCTTCTGGTTCGCCGCGCCCTCCTTCGGCCCCGACGGGACCGTGCGCGGGGCGCTGATCGTGGCGGTGGACCTCGCGCGGCTGGAACAGGTCTGGCGCGGCTCGCTGCCGGCGGTGTTCTTCACCGATGCGGCGGGCGAGGTCATCGCCACCAACCGCTCGGAGCTGCTGCACTGGCGGCGCGAGGGTGACAAGGTGGTCACCAGCGACGGCACCGAGAAGCCGCTGCTGCTGCGCTATCCCGGTGGACACACGGTCTGGGTGCAGCGCTTCTCGTCCTATGTCCCGCACCGCGCCCTGCGGCTGCAGGCGGATCTGCCGGTGATCGGCATGACTGGGGTGCTGCTGGTGGACGTGGCCCCGGCGATCCGGCTGGCGGGGCTCCAGGCGGCGGTGGTGGCGACGATGATGCTGTTCTTCGGCTCGCTGCTGTGGCTGGCGCTTGAACGGCGCCGGGCGCTGGCCGAGGCCAACGCCGTGCTCGAGGAACGCGTCTCGGCCCGCACCCGGGCGTTGCAGCAGAGCAACCTCGCGCTGCGCCGCGAGGTCTCGGAGCGTGAAGAGGCCGAGGCGGCGCTCAAGCGCGCGCAGGCCGAGCTGGTGCAGGCCTCCAAGCTCTCGGCGCTCGGCAAGATGAGCGCGGGCATCAGCCACGAGCTGAACCAGCCGCTGATGGCGATCCGCAGCTTCGCCGAGAATGGTACCGCCTTCCTCGAGCGCGGGCGGCAGGACCGGGCGGCCGAGAACCTCGGGCGGATCTCGGACATGGCGAACCGCATGGGGCGCATCATCAAGAACCTGCGCGCCTTCGCCAAGGCCGAGCCCGAACCCGCGCGCCGGGTCGGGCTTGCAGCGGTGGTGCCACCACCGCT
>NZ_JAATOS010000446.1:0-3231 GCF_011806505.1 Salipiger sp. HF18
GGCGATCGAGACGGCGATGGGCGAGTTCCTCGTCGCGCGCCGCAACTCCGGCAACCGAGAGGCCGACATCGGTGACACCGTGCACCTTGTCTGGGCGCCGCAAGACCTGCGCATCCTGCCCGCGAAGGAGGGCGCCCGGTCATGAGCGCGCGTCCCTGGCTGATGTCCGCGCCGGCGCTGATCCTGTTCGGGGTCCTGCTGCTGGTGCCGCTCGGCATGACCTTCGTGCTGAGCTTCAACGCCTTCGACTTCTACGAGGGCATCATCCCGACCACCGGCCTTGCCAACTACGCCGAGGTGCTGGGCGACTCCTACTACTGGGAGATCTTCGGCCGCACCTTCGGCATCGCGCTCGCCACCACTGCGATCTGCGCGCTGATCGGCGTGCCGCAGGCCTACATCCTCTACCGCCTGTCGCCGGTCTGGCGCTCGGTGGTGGTGCTCATCGTGATCGGCCCGCTGCTGATCTCGGTGGTGGTGCGCACGCTGGGCTGGGCGATCCTGCTCGGCAACCGCGGCGTCATCAACACCGCCCTGAAGGACTGGGGCCTGATCGAGCGTCCGATCAAGATGATGTACACCGAGGGCGGCATCGTGCTCGCGCTGGTCCACGTCTTCGTGCCCTTCATGGTGCTCGCCGTCTGGGCCGCGCTGCAGCGCAAGGACCCCTCGACCGAGGCCGCGGCGGAAAGCCTTGGCGCCTCGCCCTTCACCGTCTTCCGCCGCATCGTGCTGCCGCAGACCGTGCCGGGGATCCTGTCGGGTTCGCTCATCGTGTTCTCGATGGCCGCCTCGTCCTTCGCCACCCCCGCCATCCTCGGTGGCCGCCGCGTCAAGGTCGTTGCCACCACCGTCTATGACGAGTTCATGAACACGCTCAACTGGCCGCTCGGCGCCGCCATCGCGGTGACGCTGCTGGTCGCGGTGATGATCATCATGATCACCTGGAACCGCCTGGTCGAGCGCCGCTACGGGGAGGCCCTGCAATGAACCGCAACGGCTCTGTCGCCCTGATCTTCAACGTGCTCTTCTGCACCTTCATGCTGGCGCCCATCGTCGTGGTGCTGGGCGTGTCGCTGACCCCCGAGGGCTTTCTCGAGTTCCCGCCCAGCGGCATCTCGATGCGCTGGTACAAGGCGATCCTCGACAACCCCGACTTCATCGACGCGGCGTGGATCAGCCTCAAGCTCGCCATCGCGGCAGCGACCCTGGCCACCGTGCTCGCCATCCCGGCGGCGCTCGCCATCGGTCGCGGCAGGTTCGCCGGCCGCGAGGCGCTGCAGGCGCTGTTCCTGTCGCCGCTGATGGTGCCGACCGTGGTGCTGGGCATCGCCTTCCTGCGGTTCCTGAGCCTCTTCGGCCTCAACGGCACCTTCATCGGCCTGATGGCCTGCCACGCGATCATCATCACGCCCTTCATCCTGCGGCTGGTGCTGGCGGCGGTGGTCGGGCTCGACCAGACCGTCGACCGCGCGGCCGAGAGCCTCGGCGCCAGCGGCTGGACCGTGTTCCGCCGCATCACGCTGCCCTCGATCATGCCGGGTGTCGTCGGCGGCTGGGTGCTGGCCTTCATCACCAGCTTCGACGAGCTGACGGTCTCGGTCTTCATCGTGAACCCCTCGACCACGACCCTGCCGGTGCGGATGTTCTCGCACATCACGCAGACGACGGACCCGCTGGTGGCCTCGGTGTCTTCGGTTACGGTGATCTTCAGCGTGGTTCTCATGGTGATCGTGGATCGCCTCTATGGCCTCGACAGGCTGCTGATCGGAGAGGGCAAGAAAGCATGACGACGGAACGAAGCGCCGATACGCTCGTCGTGGGCGGAGGGCTGGTGGGCGCCGCCATCGCCTGGGGCCTGGCCCGCGAGGGCGAGCGGGTGACGGTGATCGACGAGGGCGACATCGCGCTGCGCGCCTCGCGCGGGAACTTCGGCCTGGTCTGGGTGCAGACCAAGGGCCAGAACCTGCCCGACTACGCCCGCTGGACCCGCCGCTCGGCGGATCTCTGGACCGGGTTCAACGAGGAGCTGGCAGAGCAGACCGGCATCGGCCCGGACTACCACAAGCCCGGCGGCATGTCGCTTTGCCTCTCGAACGAGGAACTCGACGACGCCCGTAACCTCGCGCACCGGATGCACAACGTGAACGGCGAGGCGGGCTACGGGGCCGAGATCCTCGACCGCCAGCAGGTGCAGGAAATGCTCCCCGGCATCCGCCTCGGCGACGAGGTCGTCGGCGGCTCCTACGGCAGGCACGACGGCCACGCGAGCCCGCTGCGGCTTCTGCGGTCGCTCAACGCGGGCATGAAGGCGCGCGGCGTCAGCTACCGCAGCGACGGCCCGGTGGTGGGCGTCGGCAAGGACGGTGACGGCTTCTACGCCAGGACCGCCACCTCGACCTACCGCGGCGCCAAGCTGGTGCTCGCGGCGGGTCACGGCAACACCAAGCTCGCACCGATGATCGGCGTGAACCCGAAGCTGCGCCCGGAGAAGGGCCAGATCCTGGTGACCGAGCGCTGCGCGCCCTACCTGCCGATGCCAACCCATGTGGCGCGGCAGACCGAGGAGGGCACGATCATGCTCGGCGACAGCCACGAGGACACCGGCTACTCGACCCTTTCGGCGACGCCGCCGCTGACCGACATCGCCCGCAACGCCATCCGCTGCTTCCCCGAACTGGCGAAGCTGCGCATCGTCCGGACCTGGGGCGCCGTGCGCATTCTCAGCCCCGATGGCGGGCCGGTCTACGAGCAATCCGAGACAATGCCCGGCGCATTTTCGATCAACTGCCACTCCGGGGTCACGCTGGCCGGCGCCCACGCGCTGGCGCTCGCGCCGATGATCGCGCGCGGTGCGCTCGACCCCGATATCAGCATTTTCACCACAAGGAGGTTCCATGGCGAGGCGTATTGAGAGCGGGACGACCATCGTCCGCTTCACCTTCCAGGACCGGACCATCGAGGCGCAGGAAGGCGACACCGTCGCCGCTGCGCTCACCGCGGCCGGCGTCCGCGAGCTGCGCGAGAGCGTTGTCTCCGGCTCCCCGCGCGGCATCTTCTGCATGATGGGCACGTGCTTCGACTGTCTGGTCGAGGTGGACGGGCGCCCCAACGTGCAGGCCTGCCGCACCACCGTGACCGAGGGCATGACCGTCATGCCGCAGAAGGGCGGCCCCGCCGTGGAGGCCGGAGAATGACGATGATGGACAGCAACATGCCCCACGCCTGCGA
>NZ_JAATOS010000447.1:0-3227 GCF_011806505.1 Salipiger sp. HF18
CGGCGGTCTCGTTGAAGGGCAGGTAATAGGCCACCACGGGTCGGCGGTCGGGCTCGTCGTCGAGCGCGGCGAGCCGCCGGTCGAAGGCGGCGAGCACCTCGGCAGCCTCGGCCTCGCGGCCGAGCAGCGCGCCCATGCGGCGGATGTTCTCGCGCGCGTCCTCGAGCGAGCGCGCCGGCTCGAAGCGCTCGACCTGGTAGCCGAGGCGCAGCAGCATCTCGACGGTGGCGCGCGCGGTGTAGCTGCCGGCGATCACGAGGTCGGGGCGCAGCAGCACCACTTCCTCGGCGCTGGCGCCGTTCGCGGGGATGGCGCGGGCCGCCCCGGCCATGGCCGAGCTGCGCGGGTCATGCGCCAGCCGCGACACCGAGACGAGCTGCCCGGGGGCGCCGAGCAGCAGCGCCAGCTGGTCGGTGCAGACGTTGAGCGAGACGACGCGGCCCGGTGCCCCGTCGCCCATGGCCGCCGTCCCGAGAAACAGGGCGGCGGCGAGCGCTATGAGCCTAGAAGCTGGCACGGACGCCGAAATACCACGCCCGGTCCGACTGGCCGTAGCCGGGAACGGTCTGGTAATTCTCGTCGAACAGGTTCTCGACCCGCAGGTAGGCCTGCGTGGACTCGGTCACGTCGTAGGTAAAGGTCGAGTTCACCACGCCGTAATCGTCGAGCGCCTCGCGGTCGGCCTCGTAAAGCGCGCTGACCGAGAGCCGGGCGTGGTCGGTGATCTCGGCGCTGAGCCCCAGCGCGAAGCTGTGCTCGGGCACCGAGGTCTGCCAGCTCGAGCTGTCGAGCGCCACGTCCGAGAAGCTGTCGGTCCAGGTGTAGCTGCCGTCGAGCGTCAGGCCCGGGCGCAGGTCCACGCCCCCCGCCAGTTCCAGTCCGCGCCGGGTGCTGGTGCCGTCGGCCTGCGCGTAGGCGTAGCTGGTGAAGGAGTAGTCGATGATGTCCTCGGCCTCGATCCAGAAGGCGGTGGCGCGCAGCCAGGCGCTGTCGCCGAAGCGCTTCTCGACGCCGAGATCGAAGCTGACCGAGGTCTCGGGCTCGAGATCGGCGTTGCCGGCGTAGGCGTCGTAGAGCTCGTAGTTCGAGGGCGCCCGGTAGCCGGTGGCGAGGTTCGAGCGCAGGATCAGGTCGGAACGCGCGCGCCATACGCCGGAGAGACGCCCGGTGGTCTGACCGCCGAACTCGGAATGGTCGTCGTGGCGCAGGGCGAAGCTCAGGTCGATGTCCTCGGTGGGCCTCACGGTGAACTCGGTGAACACCGAGTTGACGATGGTCTCCTGGTCCTGGTCGCTGCCGTAGGGGCCGTAGCTCGAGGCCCCCGAGATGTCGTCCTCGTAGGTCTCGACGCTGCGCTCGACACCGGCCACCGCACGGGTGATCGCGCCGAGGTCGAAACCTGCCTGGTAGCGGTAGGTCTGGCGCGTGCCCTCGTATTCGAAGCGGAACGGGTAGGGCGTGCCGTTGTAGGGCGGCGTGTCCGGCGCCCAGCTGTCGAGCGAGGTGCCATGCATGGCGCGGCTGATCCGGAACCAGCTGGCCGAGACCTCGTGGTCGACGGCACCTGTCGTGAAGGCGAGCGCCGCGCGCAGGCCGCTCTCCTCGCGGTCGACCACGTCATCGGGGGAGCCGTCGAAGACCTTGCCCGAGGCGTTCTCGTCGTAGTCGTACTTGGCCTCCTCGCGGAAGCCCGACAGCCGCAGCTCGGCGGCACCGTCGCCCAGCTGGTAGGTGCCCGAGAAGCTCAGCCGGCGTGCCTCGAAGCCGTCGTCCTCGTCGTTGTGATCGCCCGGCGCCGAGGTGCCATAGTCGAGCCCTGTCTCGTCCGCCGCCGAGAATCCGTCGCTTTTCACGTAAGAGAGGGTGACCGCGGTCTCGTGTCCGGCGCCGCGGTTGTAGAGCGTGGCGGCGCTGCGCAGGGTCTCGTAGCTGCCGTACTCGGCGAAGACATCGGCGCTGAGCCCGTCGCGGGTGGCGCGCTTGGTGGTGATGTTGATGACGCCGCCGATGGCCTCGGAGCCGAACAGCGCCGATTGCGAGCCGCGCAGGATCTCGATCTGGCTGATATCGCCGGCGGTGAGCCCGCCGAAATCATAGGCCACCTGCGTGCCCGAGGGGTCCGATACGTCGATGCCGTCGATGCGCACCGCGATGTTCTGCTGCGAGACGCCGCGGATGGTGATCCCGGCGTTGGTCCCGAGGGGACCGTTCGAGCGGATCGAGACGCCGGGCTGGCGGGCGAGCACGTCGAGCAGGCGGGTGGCGTCAGCATCCTCGAGCTCGTCCTCGTCGATGACCTCGACGCTGACACCGGTCTGCAAAGGCGTGGTGGCCTCGTAGCCGACGTTGATGATGATGGGCGGAAGCTCGTAGGGCTCCTCGCTCTGGGCGTGAAGCGGGAGGGTGCTCAGCGTCAGTGCCGAGACAGATCCGAGGATCTTTTTCATGGTGGCCGTCCTTTTCGTGCCGTGCCCCATGGGGGCGTGGGGGTGACGGTCCGGCCAGGCGCTCTGCCTGTCCGTGACCTCCGGGTCTCGTCACCACGAACGGACATGACCGTTCTCCGAAGCGCACCCCGCGCGTGGAGAGGGTGATCACCCTGGCAGGTCTCCTGACTTGCGGGTCAAAGCGCGGATCGGGCCTTCCCGGGCGTCTGCCCAGTGGCGTCGTGCCGAATGCGCTCGCCGCTCACAGTTGCGGGGGCAGTCGCGGATTTGCACCGCGTTCCCTATTCTCCGGGCGAAGCGCCCGGAACCAAGGCCCGTCTGAAATACGCGGCAGGGACGCTCCGGGCAAGCAGCAGGCGCGCGGCGCGCGGCGAAGGTCGGAGAAGTGTTGCGGAAAGGGGGCAGGCGCGCCTGGCGGAGAAGTCGCAGGGGGCGCTGCCCCCTCGGCCTGCGGCCTCACCCCCGGAGTTTATCTGGCAAGATGAAGCTGCAGGTTCGTGGCGAGAGGCAACGGGATGCCACGGCCTCGGGGCGTTTGGCTGCGGTTCGCGCTCTCCCGGGCGTCCTCACGACCTTGGCCATCTCGGATCTCCCGGGTTAGGCACGCTCTCTCTATACACCTCACCGCCGCCCGCCCTTCATCTTGCCAGATAAACTCCGGGGTGAATTGGCGCGAAGCGCCAAGAGGGGCAGAGCCCCTTCTGCCTCAGCCAAGAGACACCGCGCGTGAGTGAGGTGATGTGAGATGTCACAAGCCGTAGCGCTTGCCGGATAGCTCTG
>NZ_JAATOS010000448.1:0-3213 GCF_011806505.1 Salipiger sp. HF18
GGAGGGGGCGCTTCCCGGGAAGCCCCTCGCGGGGCCCCCCCTCGGCGCCCGCCGCGATCCCCTCTTTGTCACGCACCGCGCCGCCCGGCTGGACCCCCGGGGGGGCGCCCGCCGCAGCCGCTTCGAGCAGCCCGTCCGCGAAGGGGAAGAACGCGTCCGACGCCACGGCCGAGCCCTTGGTCAGCGCCTCGGGCAGGCCCAGTGCCTCGGCCATGCGCTCGGATTTCTTGGCGGCAATCAGCGCCGAGTCGACGCGGCTCATCTGGCCCGCGCCGACGCCCACGGTCGCGCCGTCCTTGACGTAGACGATGGCGTTGGACTTCACGTGCTTGGCGACTTTCCACGCGAAGAGCAGGTCGCGCAGTTCGTCCTCGGTCGGCTGCTTCTTGGTCACCACCTTCAGGTCGTCGAGGGTGATCAGGCCGTTGTCCTTGTCCTGCACGAGGAAGCCGCCCGACACCTGACGATAGGCCAGCCCCGGCTCGGCGGTGTTGGCAAGGCCCGAGGTCGTCAGCAGGCGCAGGTTCTTCTTCTTCGCGAAGACCTCCTTGGCGGCGTCATCGGCACCCGGCGCGATGACCACCTCGGTGAAGATCTCGGTGATCGCCTCGGCGGTCTCCACGTCGAGCTTCATGTTCAGCGCCACAATGCCGCCGAAGGCCGAGGTGCGGTCGCAGTCGAAGGCCTTCTGGTAGGCTTCCCTGAGCGTCGCGCCACGGGCCACGCCGCAGGGGTTGGCGTGCTTGATGATCGCGCAGGCCGGGCCATCCGAAGGCAGGAACTCCGAGACCAGCTCGAAGGCGGCGTCGGTGTCGTTGATGTTGTTGTAGCTCAGCTCCTTGCCCTGATGCTGCACGGCGCTGGCGACGCCCGGACGGTCCGAGCCGTCGCGGTAGAAGGCGGCCTTCTGGTGCGGGTTCTCGCCGTAGCGCAGGGTCTGGGCGATCTCGCCGGCGAAGGCACGGCGACGCGGCGCCTCATCGCCCAGCGCGCCCGCCATCCAGGTCGAGACGGCGGCGTCGTAGGCGCCGGTGCGGGCGTAGGCGGTCAGCGCCAGCTTCTGGCGGAACGCATAGGAGGTGGCACCGTCATTGGCGTCGAGCTCGGCCAGCAGCGGCGCGTAGTCGGCGATGTCGGTCACCACGTTGACGAAGGCGTGGTTCTTGGCCGCGGCGCGGATCATCGCGGGGCCACCGATGTCGATGTTCTCGATGCAGGTCTCGTAGTCGGCGCCCTTGGCGACGGTTTCCTCGAACGGGTAGAGGTTCACCACCAGCAGGTCGATCTCGGGGATCGCGTGGCCCTGCATCGAGGCCATGTGGTCGGCGTTGTCACGCAGCGCCAGCAGGCCGCCGTGGATGCGCGGGTGCAGGGTCTTGACCCGGCCGTCCATCATCTCGGGGAACTCGGTGACCTCGGCCACGTCCTTGACCGCGATGCCCTCGTCGCGCAGCGCCTTGGCGGAACCGCCGGTGGAGAGAATCTCGATTCCCCGTTCGGACAGCGCCCGGCCGAGGTCGATGAGGCCGGTCTTGTCGGATACGGAAATCAGTGCGCGGGCGACTTTGTGCAGGTCAGGCATACGGTTCGGGTCCCCAGGTGGATCAATGCGTCGGCTCCGTCTCGTCCGTGACAAGGTCTCGCACCGCGATTGCGGTGTCCTGTGCCTTGGCAAGGGACCAGCGGATGCGCGTCGCATACTCCATCGCGCGCCCGGATAAAACGACCTGTTTGGCGGCACGGGGCCGCAATCTGCCTTTTTCGAGGTAAACCGAGGGCTCGACCGTCAGTTGCGGGGTGCCATCGGGGCGGAACACCCAGACCTCGCCCGAGCGCAGCACCAGAGACACTGCGCTGCCGCCCATGTCGAGCCGCGCATCCACGTCCGGGTGCAGGTGGAAGCGGATCTGCCACGGAAAGCCCGCCAGCCGTGCCGCGTCCATGCGCCGGTCGAAGCTGGCCTTGTCGGCTTCGTCAAGCGTCACCAGCATGTCCTCGCCGCTCAGGCTGCGGCCGTCGTAGGCGAGATCGAGCACCCGTGCGTGGGTCAGCCCGTGGGTGCGGCGGTAGCCGTCGTGGCCGCCTTCAAAGCGGGCCCCGGCCTCGGTCTGGGCCATCTGCACCGGCACCAGCCCGGGCGCGTCCTCGAGATACTCGCGCTCCATGCCGCCGATCCGCACCGGAGTGGCGAGCCGGGCGCTGGAATAGCCGTCGAGGCAAAGCGTCGAATGGCTGGGCGTGGCCCGGCCGGCCCGCCGCCAGTCCTCGCCGAAGACCGCGCCCGAGCCGCAGCTCACGATGACCGGGCGGCGCCCGGAGGTGAGCTCGAAGGCCAGCGTCGAGGCATGGGCATCGCCCGAGGCCCGCCCCCTGGGAGGTGCCGCGGCATCGATGATGACGCTGGTACGCGCCGCCGCGAGCCGCGCGTAGCCCATGGCAAGCCCGACCGGCGGACGCCGCTTGGCACCGGAGGCGGCGAGCGCCATGTCGAGCCGCCCGTCGAGCCCCCTGCCCCCGCCCTGGAACCGCGCCAGCCCACCATCGGCGTGGCGCAGCGCCCGCAGCGTCGGCGCGATGCGCCCGATCGCCGCCACATGCGCCTCGTCGGGGGCCTTGTCCTCGGCCTCGAGCGCCGCACGGGCCCATGTCAGCAGGGTGAAGACCTCGAGCAGTTCCTCGGGATTGCGGGTGGGGATGCCGCCCTCGGCATCGACCTGCGCCGCGCAGTCCCGTGCCAGCGCCCGGCGCGCGGGCTCGACCTGCGGGCCCATTCCCTCGAGCGAAAGCCCGGCGTAGAGCAGCCCGGTCAGCGCCTCGAAACGCGGCAGCCCCGGGGCGGCGCCCTGCCAGCGGCGGCTCAGGAACACCGCCTGCGCCGCGAGCGCCCGGTGGAACCGCGCCGAGACGTCGCCCTCGACGCCGCGCAGCAGGAAGAGCGCGTGGTGGATGCAGCGGATCAGCCGGCGGCCCGCCGCCTCCGGCGTCCAGCCGTCGCCCTTGCCGGTGCCATAGCGGTCGATCCAGCCCCAGAGCCAGCGCTGCGCTACCTGCCGCGCGCGGGCGTCGCCGACGGCGGCGAGATCGTCGAGCCAGCGGAAACCCTGGATCTCTTCCGCCCAGGCGCTGTCGGGGGGATCGAGATCCCAGATCATCGCGTCGGGGGCCTCGACCAGGTGACCCGCGAACATCAGGTTGCCGGCGCAGAGCTGAAGT
>NZ_JAATOS010000449.1:0-3202 GCF_011806505.1 Salipiger sp. HF18
GTGGCGATGTCGGGACAGGGGCGGGTGCCGATCTCGATCTGGCACTGCAGGTATTCCGGGCTGACCTGATCCTCGAGCTCTGCCGAACAGGCGGCGAGCAGCGCCTTCGGCGCCTCTGTCAGCGCCAGCGTGTCGCGGTCGACGAGCAGGTATTCCTCTTCGATGCCAAGGCTGAAGGCCGGTGCGTCCATCGTCGTCTCCCCCATTCCCGGTCCGAGCAAAGCAGAGCGCGGGGCTTCGGGCAAGGGCCGCGCTCAGACCGCGGTGAAGAGGACGGTGCGGAGGCTGGTCCCGGGCGGACGGCGATGTCCCTGGGACGGGCCTTCGCCGTCTGGTCGAACATGCGCGTGGCGCGGAAGCCGAGGTCGAGCGGCGTGTGCATGGCGACAGCGGCCACGGTTCCGGCTACCCCCGCGACGACTCTGCGGGCACCCGCCAGATCGATGAGCACCATCGAGTCGCTGCGCAGCCACGGCCGTGCGCTGCCCGTCCCTAGGGACGAGAGGTCATCGGCAGGGGTGATGTCGCCGGAGGGCTCGAGGCAGGCGAGGTTGCGCTTCTCAAGATACCGGGGTCGGACAGGCACGATGCGCGAACACAAAACACAGGCCGATCGCCGGCAATGGAAATCTACAGGCGATCCATGGGTGAGTGATCTCATGGCTGGGAATTGCGGTCGCGACCGTCAAGCGGAAGGTATTATGACACCTCTTGCCAGACGCCATCCGGCGGCTCTGGGCCCGTCAGTCGGTGTCTGCGAGCAACTCGGCGAAGCTCTGATGGGGCAGGCCCAGCAGCGTGAGCGCCTGTTCCTCGCATTGCTGCACAAGCGACACCACGGCGCCGATCCCCTCCCATGAGCGGACGATGAACTTCGCCATCTCGTAGGAGAGCTTCGACGGCGCGTAGTAGACGATCAGGGTCTGCTCGCCGGTGCCGAGGAAGATGTCGGCTTTCTTGGCCTGCAGCTTCATCAGACCGACGAAATCGGACTCGATGCCGGTGACGTTCGAGAGGTCGACGAGGTGTTTCTGGCCGGGGTGGCTCTGCGGGTGCCGCGCGTAATCGTCGAAGGCGCGCATGGTGTCATCGAGACGCGAAAAGCCTTCGTAGCGGACATAGACGATGCCGTGCCCCGGCAGGATCTGGAATGTGACGGACATGAAGAACTCGACTCAAATTGCGTTGCCCGGATCCGGCGCGCCAATGTCCCCCGTGGTCGCGTGGCCCGGATCGGTGCCCGAGACTGTCAAAAGTATCATACAATGCAATGTGTTCGGGGTCGCGTTTCGCGCCGTCTTCGGCCTTACGCAAGGTAAACCCGCGACGGGACGAAGTGTTCCGGACACGGTGTCCGTCTCGCGCCCCGGAAAGCGGGCATCGCCTCGGCATGCCGGTTTCGGCGTTGCGTGCCGTCCCCTTGCCCGAAAGGAAAACGCCCCGGAACCTTGCGATTCCGGGGCGTCGAAGCGTCGTTCAGGTCAGGCCGTGGATCAGTCCATGGCCTTGAAGTTGAACTCGCCACCTTCCTTGATGCCCGAGAACCAGCGCGCCGTGACGGTCTTGGTCTTGGTGTAGAAGCGGAAGGCGTCGGGGCCGTACTGGTTGAGATCGCCGAAGCCGGACTTCTTCCAGCCGCCGAAGGTGAAGTAGCTCAGCGGCACCGGGATCGGGAAGTTGATGCCGACCATGCCCACGTTCACACGGTGCGCGAAGTCGCGCGCGGTGTCGCCGTCGGCGGTGAAGATCGACGTGCCGTTGCCGTAGTCGTTCTTCATGATCAGGTCGAGCGCCTCGTCGTAGGACTCGGTGCGCACCTGGCACAGGACCGGGCCGAAGATCTCTTCCTTGTAGATGTCCATGTCCTTGGTGACGTTGTCGAACATCGACGGGCCCACGAAGAAGCCGTCCTCGTAGCCCTGCAGCTCGAAGTCGCGGCCGTCGACCACAAGGTTCGCGCCCTGTTCCACACCCGAGGCGATGAGCCCGTTGATGCGGTCCTTGGACGCCTGGGTGATGACCGGGCCGTAGTCCACGTCATTGCCGCCGGTGTAGGGGCCGACCTTGAGCGCTTCGATGCGGGGAACCAGTTTCTCGATCAGCGCGTCAGCGGTCTTCTGACCGACCGGAACCGCGACCGAGATCGCCATGCAGCGTTCGCCTGCAGCGCCGAAGCCGGCACCGACCAGCGCGTCGGCGGCCTTGTCGATGTCCGCGTCGGGCATGATGATCATGTGGTTCTTGGCGCCGCCGAAGCACTGGGCGCGCTTGCCGTTCGAGCAAGCACGGCCGTAGATGTACTGGGCGATCGGGGTGGACCCCACGAAGGCCACCGCCGGGATGTCCTCGTGGTCGAGGATGCCGTCGACGACGTCCTTGTCACCGTTGACCACCTGCAGGACGCCCGCGGGCAGGCCCGCTTCGATCAGCAGCTCGGCGAGACGCAGCGCGGTCGAAGGCACGCGCTCGGAGGGCTTGAGGATCATCGCGTTGCCGCAGGCCAGGGCGCCGGCCATCTTCCACAGCGGGATCATGGCGGGGAAGTTGAAGGGCGTGATGCCCGCAACCACGCCGAGCGGCTGGCGCATGGAGTAGAGGTCGATGCCCGGGCCGCCGTTGTCCATGAACTCGCCCTTGAGCATCGCCGGCGCGCCCATGCAGACCTCGACGAACTCGAGGCCGCGCTGCACGTCGCCCTTGGCGTCGGGCAGGGTCTTGCCGTGCTCGAGGCTGACCAGCTCGGCCAGCTCGTCCATGTGCTCGTTGATCAGGGCACCGAACTTCATCATCACGCGGGCGCGACGCTGCGGGTTGGTCTTGGCCCAGCCGATCTGTGCCTCGGCCGCCTTGGCCACGGCGTCGTTCAGCTCTTCGAGCGTCGCGAGCGGCACCTTGGCGATGGCTTCGCCGGTGGCGGGGTTGAAGACTTCGGTGAAGCGGCCCGAGGTGCCCTTCACGTGCTCGCCGTTGATGAAATGCGTCAGTTCTTTCATGATCGCTCCTCCTGTCATTCGGATTTGGCGCCACCTTAGTCTTGCGGAAATGCAGGCGATAGGGGTAATCGGGCAAAAGGGTTTTGCAATATTGCAAAGGTGGCGGGATGCGCGAGAACTGGGACGACATGCGGATCTTCCTTGCCGTGGGGCGCGGCGACAGCCTGTCTTCTGCTGGACGGGTGCTGCGGATGGACCCGGCCACGGTG
>NZ_JAATOS010000450.1:0-3199 GCF_011806505.1 Salipiger sp. HF18
CCCCGAGCAGATCGACACGATGATCTCCGCCGCCGTCGCCGCCTCCGAGCGCTACTACCCGGCATTCCAGCTCATCGCATGGGCTGGGAAGAGCCCGAAGGAGGCGCTGCAGATCGCCATCGCCGAGGCCTACGGCCGGGCCTGAGCGGCCTCCGCGCCGGGTGACCACGGGTCAGGCAAGTCCGCACTTGCCTGCCTGAGGAAACGGCGCAATCCTCCCCTCCAGGGACAACTCAGGGAGGAATATATGAAACAGCATGTATCGGCCGTGGCGCTCGCCATGGCCGCAGCCGTTCCGGCCTATGCGCAGCAGTCCGACGAGGCCTGCACGGCGCTCCGCGACACGGTGATGGATGCCGCGGTGGTGACCTCGGCGCGGGTGATGCCCGCCGCCGACACGCTGCCCGCCTACTGCGAGGTGCGGGTGACCGCGCGCCCGGCGATCTCGATCGAGGTGCGCCTGCCGATGCAGGACTGGAACGGCAAGTACTACCAGTCGGGCTGCGGCGGCTTCTGCGGCATCCTCGGCCGGGCCGATGCCGGCGGCGGCTGGGTCAACGCCATGCGCCCGGGGCTCGAGCGCGGCTACGCCACCGCCACGTCCGACAGCGGCCACCACGCGCTGTCGGTGACCGAGGGCAGCTGGGCGATGAACAACCCCAACGCCGAGCGCGACTGGGGCTGGCGCTCGATCGGCGAGACCCACCGCGTGGCGCAGGCGCTGATCGGGGCATTCTACGACGGCGCCTCCGAGCAGGCGATCTTCCAGGGCTGCTCCACTGGCGGGCGCATGGCCCATGTCGCCGCGCAGCGCTACCCCGAGATGTTCGACGGCATCATCTCCGGCGCGCCGGCGATGGATTATACCGGCCTCGTGGCCACCAAGATGGCGTGGCTCGTACAGGCCAACACCGCCGCCGACGGCAGCCAGATCATCGGCCCGGACGAGGCCACGCTGATCGGCGACGAGGTGATGACGCAATGCGACGGCGCCGACGGCACCGAAGACGGCCTCATCGCCGACCCGCGCGCCTGCAGCGTGGATCTCGCCGCGCTGGCCTGCACCGGCGAGGACAGCGCCAGCTGCCTCGGCGAGGCCGAGCTTGCAACCGTCGCCAAGTGGCGCGAGGGGCCGCACAACGCCGCCGGAGCGCAGCTCTACCCGGGCGGCATCCCCGAGGGCTCCGAGCCGTTCTGGTGGCTCTGGCTTACCGGCAACGACAAGGGCGCCGGGCGGAGCATCCCCGCCTTCGTCGAGAACTTCGGCCGCTACATGGCCTTCGCCACCGATCCCGGCCCGGAATGGACCCCGCTCGACTTCGACTTCGAGACCGACCCGGCCCGGCTCGAGACCATGTCCACGGTCTACAACGGCGACAATCCGGACCTGTCCGAGTTCCGCGCCGCGGGCGGCAAGATGATCGTCTGGCACGGCTGGGCCGATGCCATCGTCACGCCCTACAAGACCATCGAATGGTATGACCAGGCGGCGGAACTGGCCGGCGGCGAGGACACGCTCAAGGAGAACGTGGCGCTCTTCATGGTGCCCGGGCTCGATCACTGCGGCATCCTGCCGGGACCGGGCGGTATCAGCGCCGCCTCGCTCGACCCGATGACCCCGATGGAGGCCTGGCTGAACGACGGCACCCGGCCCGCCTCGATCCTGGCCGAATAGGCCGTCGCTCCCCTGGGTCAGCGGCGAAGCCCCGTGGCTTCCGGTGGCCTGAAATATCCCGGGGGAGTCGCGCAGGGCGCGACGGGGGCAGCGCCCCCTCTGGCGCCCCTCTGGCGGTCCCGGCGGCGCGCCCCGGCTTGCAACCGGCCCGGCGCCGGGACAGATTGGCCCCGAACGCTGGAGAGAGACGACTATGCAGAACGGAGAAATCGCGCGTCGCGGCCTGGTGCTGCTCGGCTGCGGCAAGATGGGATCGGCAATGCTCGAGGGCTGGCTGGCGCGCGGGCTGCCCAGCACATCGGTCTGGGTGATGGACCCACACCCCTCGGACTGGCTGCAGGCGCAGGGCGTGCACCTGAACGAGGAGCTGCCGCAGGATCCTGCCATCGTGCTGGTGGCGGTGAAGCCGCAGATGATGACCGAGGCGCTGCCCACCCTCGTGACCTATGGCAACGGCAGCACGCTCTTCGTCTCGGTGGCGGCGGGCACGCTGATCGCCACCTACGAGGCGATGCTGGGCGACCGCACCCCGGTGGTGCGCGCCATGCCCAACACGCCCGCTGCCGTGGGGCAGGGCATCACCGCGATCGTCGGCAACGACCACGCCAGCGCGACGCAGATCGACCAAGCCGAAGAGCTGCTCTCGGCGGTGGGCGGCGTGGTGCGACTCGACAGCGAGACGCAGATGGACGCGGTGACCGGCGTCAGCGGCTCGGGCCCGGCCTATGTCTTCCACATGATCGAATGCCTCGCCGCCGCGGGTGAGGCGCAGGGGCTCGACCCGGCGCTCGCCATGACGCTGGCCAAGGCCACCGTGGCCGGGGCCGGAGCGCTGGCGATGCAGGCCTCCGAGGATCCCGACCAACTGCGCCGCAACGTGACCTCGCCCAACGGCACCACGCAGGCGGGGCTCGAGGTGCTGATGGACAGCGAAAACGGCCTGCCGCCGCTGGTCGCCGCCACCGTCGCCGCCGCCACCAACCGCTCACGGGAGCTTGCCAATGGCTGAGATCACCTTCGACGACTTCCTCAAGGTCGACATCCGCGTGGGCGAGGTCATCCGCGCCGAACCCTTCCCCGAGGCGCGCAAGCCCGCGATCAAGCTCTGGATCGACTTCGGCCCCGAGATCGGCACCAAGAAATCCTCGGCGCAGATCACCGTGCATTACGACCCCGAGTCCATTGTCGGGCGGAAGGTGATGGCGGTGGTGAACTTCCCGCCGCGCCAGATCGGTCCGTTCATGTCGGAATGCCTGACGCTCGGCTTCGCGGACGAGGATGGCGCCATCGTGCTGGCGGAACCCGGTGGCCCGGTCCCTGTCGGGGCACGGTTGCATTGAGCCGGGTCCTGATCGGGCGGAACCTGCCGGAAAGCGTGATCGAGACCGCGCGCGGGCACTTCGACGTCAGCTACCGCGACAGCCCCCATCCGCTGAGCCGTAACGAGATGGTCACGGCGCTGCAGGACTACGATGGGGTGCTGATGACGCTGGGCGACCGCTACGACGCCGGCGTCTTCGAGGC
>NZ_JAATOS010000451.1:0-3198 GCF_011806505.1 Salipiger sp. HF18
CGGCAGATCCCGGCCCCCGCCTTGTCGGCGGCGTATTCCCGCGTCCGCGAGATCGCCATCTGCACCAGCCCCGCCGCCAGCGGCGCGAGGATCATCATCGCCAGAGTGCCCACGATGCCCAGCCGCTCGCGGCTGCCGCCGAAGAACAGCGCAAAGTTGGCCAGCATCGAGATCGCACCGGCGAAGGTAGCGGTCACCGTCATGATGGCGGTGTCGTGGTTGCGGATGTGCGCCAGCTCGTGCGCGACCACCCCCGCCAGCTCCTCGCGCGAGAGGGTGCGCATGAGCCCGGTGGTCACCGCGACAGCGGCGTTCTGCGGGTTGCGGCCGGTGGCGAAGGCGTTGGGCTGCGGCGTGTCGATGAGATAGACCGCCGGTACCGGCATGCCCGCATTGCGCGCGAGCTCGGCCACCATCTGCGACAGCCCGCTGCGGTCGTTCGCGCCCACCGGGTGCGCGTTGTGCATCCTCAGCACCATGCGGTCCGAGTTCCACCAGGTGAAGGCGTTCATCGCGCCGGCGATCACCAGCGCGATGATCATGCCTCCGCTGCCGGCCATCAGGTAGCCGAGCCCCATGAAGAGCGCCGTCATCGCGGCCATCAGCATGGCGGTCTTGAAGTAACCCATCCTGCGAATTCCTCTGCTCTGCGGCATTGATCGTCCCCCGTGATATAGGGGCGCCCCGCGTCCGCGCAAAGCACCGGCCGGAACGGACCTGCCGCCCGGGCGGTGCCGGGCGGCGGGGTCAGCGATCTCCGTGAATGGTGGGCCGCTTCTGCAGGTCGGTCCAGATCCGGGAGATCTGCCGCACATCCGGCGGGCAGGTCGAACGGAAGACGCCCGGGGCCTTCAGCTCTTTGGGGATGACGATCCCGCGCGCGGTCTTCATGTCCTCGGGCATGAACGCGTCCGAACCCGAGCTGCCGTTGGCGTGGCGCGCGACCTCCGAGATCATCGCAGCGGTCTTGGGCTCCATGGTGGAATTCATCGACGTCTTTGCGGCCTCGGGGTTCTGCGCGTCCTTGAGCACGGCGACGGAGTCCATCCACAGCACGTAGCCCTCATTCGGGTAGCCGCAGGCAATGCTCTCGTTGGCGAGCCGCAATTGAGCAGCGCGGCGCCCGGCTCGTCCTCGATGCTCTTGATCTGACGCGACAGCGGCGGCTTCGAGGACGAAACGCAGCTTCTCGGCCACGACAATGAACTATGTAACCTGCTTGAGATTAACGTCACGCTCGCCCCGTCGGCATGCTCGCGCGAAATGAGAAAAAAGAAAGCCCCCAAGGATGGGGACTTTTCAGCCTGCATTCCATTTCGGCCCGTGCCGTGCCTGCAACCGTCGCGGATGCGGGCACGACGCGCGCGATTGCGGCTGCAACGCCCGCACCCCCGCCGGTTGAGCACCCCGAAGGGTGCCCGGCCGGACGGATCAGGCGGATCAGGCGGCCTCGAGCCGCCGGCCGGTCTCGCTGTCGAAGTAGTGCAGCTTGGCGCGGTCGTAATCGAGCATGATCTCCTGCCCCGAACGCAGCGCCACGTTGGGCGCGAGCCGGGCCGAGACCTCGGTCTCGCCAAGGCGGCAGATGGCGATGGTGTCCGACCCCAGCGGTTCGAACACGTCGACCACCGGCCAGATCAGCCCCTGCCCCGGCGCCGCGAGCCCGAGATCCTCGGGCCGCACGCCGACGTCGATCTTCGCGCCGTCGTGCGCCGCCACCTCGCCCAGCGCGATCGCCGCGCCGCCGGTGCGCAGGATCGGCGCGCCGGTGCTGCGGTCGAGCTCGCCCGAGAATACGTTCATCTGCGGCGAGCCGATGAATTCGGCCACGAAACGGCAGTTGGGACGATCGTAAAGCTCCATCGGCGGGCCTTCCTGCACGATGTGCCCGGCCTTCAGCACCACGACCTTTTCCGCCAGCGTCATCGCCCCGGTCTGGTCGTGGGTGACGTAGACCGTGGTGGTGCCCAGCATCGCGTGCAGCCGCTTGATCTGCGTGCGCATCTCGACCCGCAGCTTGGCGTCGAGGTTCGAGAGCGGCTCGTCGAAGAGGAACACCGAGGGCTCGCGCACGATGGCGCGCCCCATGGCCACCCGCTGGCGCTGACCGCCCGACAGCTGGCCCGGCTTGCGCTCGAGATAGTCGCCGATCTGCAGGATACGCGCCGCGTCCTCGACCTTGGGCGCCAGGTCCGCCGCCTTCCAGCCGCGCATCTTGAGCCCGAAACCGATGTTCTCGCGGATCGTCATGTGCGGGTAGAGCGCGTAATCTTGGAACACCATCGCCACGTCGCGGCCCTTGGGCTCGACGTCGTTGACCTTGCGCCCGCCGATGCTCAGCGTGCCGCCCGAGATCTCCTCGAGCCCCGCGATCATCCGCAGCATGGTGGACTTGCCGCACCCCGACGGCCCCACGAAGGCGACGAATTCGCCGTCGTTCACATGCAGATCGACACCGTGAATGGCGCGGTGAGCGCCGTAGTCCTTCACGATCCCTTCCAGCCGGATCTCTGCCATCTGGTCCTCCCTGACAGGCCGCCCCGAAAATTCGGGGGTTGCATTATCGATATACCTGACGTTATCAATATTGATAATTGACGACAAGCCCGAAGATTCCGGCTTGCCGACACCGAGGGAGGAGGACGGCGGAGGATGGCCGTGGAGAGTTTCAGCAGTGTCACGTCCCTTGCCGACGCGCAGCGCCGGACCAGTCGCCGCAGCCACGCGCTGTTCGAGGCGCTGCAAAAGGAGATCGTGCTGGGCTCGCTCCTGCCGGAGCAGGCCCTCACCGAAATGGACCTCGCCCAGCGCTTTGACTGCAGCCAGGGCACCGTGCGCGAGGCGCTGATGCGGCTCAACGAGGAGGGGCTGGTCAAGCGCCTGCCCAACCGCGGCACCCATGTCGCGCCCTGCCATGCCGACGACGCCCGCGCCCTGCTGCACATCCGCCGCGAGGTGGAGTGTTCCTATCTCGACCGCGTGGTCGCCCGCGCCGACGCGGCGCTCGACCGCGACCTGCACGAGATGCTGAACGGCATGCGCAACGCCGCGCGGGATGGTGACGAATACATGTTGTCGGTCTGGGACCGGGCGTTTCACAGCCGGCTCTTCCTGGCCGCCGACCTGCCGCTGGTGGCGCCGATCCTGACCCGCTGCCTGATCCACAACCACCGCTACAAGATCCTGAACTCGACGCCC
>NZ_JAATOS010000044.1:0-18204 GCF_011806505.1 Salipiger sp. HF18
CGGGCCGGGCTGGGGCCGGGGCGGGCCGCGGCGGGGGGGGCCGGGGGGGGGGGGGGCCCGGGGGCGTGTCTTCGACCCCTCGCGCCAGCGCCCGCCGATGGAGCCTGCCCGCGATCCCGGCACGCTGCCTGACCGGCTGGCGCTGACCGAAACCGGTGCGCCCGGGGTCTGGCGGCTTGAGGGCGAGATCGCCGAGGGCGACGGCGCCCGGGTCTCGGGGCTGATCGACGCCGCCGACCCCGCCGTCGAGGCGCTGGTGCTGCAAAGCCCGGGCGGCTCGGTGCAGGACGCGCTGGCGCTGGGGCGGCACCTGCGCGAGGCGGGCATCGGCACGAAGATGCTCCGCGGCGAGTACTGTTATTCCGCCTGTCCTTACCTCTTCGCCGGGGGCGACACGCGGGACGTCGAGGAGGGTGCCTCGCTGGGGGTGCACCAGCATTATTTCGGCGAGAACACCATCCTGCCGGCCTTCGTCGCGGTCGAGAGCATCCAGCGCGGGCAGGGCGAGGTCATGGCCTATCTCGAGGACATGGGCATCGACCCGCTGGTGATGAAGCACGCCCTGCAGACGCCGTCCGATGAAATCTACATTCTGCTGCCCGAGGAACTGGAGCGTTACAATTTCGTGACCCCCGAAGAGGGCTGAATTCGAACAGACCTCTTGCCGGGGCGCCGGGGGCAGCCTATCTCGGGGAAAGGCGGGTTCTGCCCTTCTCGTGACATGGTTGCATTCCGGTGGCCTTAAGCAATTCCGAGGGAGTTGGCTCTGTCCGGGCCCTGGTCCGGTTACCTGACGCCCACCTGTATATACAGGTCCTCGGGAATGAGATAACCCCACGGTTGCCGCGGTTCCCGCCACTTTCCTCCCTCATGATATCCGGATGACGGGCTCCATCTTTGCGGCCCTCGCCCTGTCGCTGCGCGTGCGGTGCGGTCGGGATGCCTCCGGCGGGAGTTTATTTGGCAAGATGAAGGGTGGGGCTCCTGGTTGGGCTTGCGTTCGTGCGGCGTGCAGGGGGCTGGTTTGGTGGGGCGCCCTTGTTTGGTGGATGCGCTGGTGGCGCGGTCGGGATGCCTCCGGCGGGAGTTTGTCTGGCAAAATGAAGGGCGGGGCCGTGTGGGTGGCTTGGGTCTGGCGCTGCATGAAAAAAGCGCCCCGGGGGGCGCTTTGGTGGGTCCGGTCCGAGCTGTGCGGCTCAGTGGGTACGGCGGGTTTTCAGCACGTCCTTCCGGGTGTCTGCCGCGACGCGGACCGGGATCGGCTGCAGCGCCATGTTGCGCTGGCGGCGGCCACCGGAGGGCGGGGTGTCGCGGTCTTCGAGGCGCATGATCGAAATGGCGAACTGGACGCCCGCGAAGACCAGCCCGTTGAACAGCCACAGAAGGAAGACGGCCAGCAGGCCGGCGTCGGAGTGGGTCACGAGGTGGTAGAGGTTCGCCACGTTCAGCCAGAGCAGGAGTCCCACGAAGGCGGAGGCCAGTCCGAACCCCATCAGGATCTGAGAAATGTAGAGTCGAACAAGACGCGGCATGTCGGTATCTCCCTGCTTTCATCCTGAAAGGTATCGCTCCGCGCCGCTTTGGCAAGCCCCAAGCGCGCTGTGACACCATTCCTTCACGTAATCTGGGCCACAATCCGTCACGAAACAAGCGGCGGAGCGTCGCAGGGTTGCGGACGCGGGGTCTGCCAGACGGGCGGGGATGGTGCGTGGCGTCGGAGGTCGTTGTGCGAATTCTTCACGAAACCCGCGACGGACTCTGGGATACCGTGCATGTAGCAACAAATACCCGTTGTTTCGGACACGAGATCGAGAGATTTCATGCGGCCTGAGTGCATCGTCCGCCGGTCAAGGCACGCAGCCATGGCCGTCGCCGCCACGCTGTTTCTGCTTCCCGCCACCCCGGCCCTTCCCCAGCAGGCGGGCGGAGGCGCCACCGAGGTGGGGGTGATGACGCTCGAGTCGCGGGACGAGCCCGTCACGGTGACCGTGCCAGGGCGGGCGGTGGCCTATGAGCAGGTCGACGTGCGGCCGCGGGTCGGCGGGGCGATCTCGGAAGTCGTCTACGAGCTCGGCCGCCCGGGCGAGGCCGGCGACGTGCTCTTCCGCATCGAGGACCAGACCTACCGCGCGGAGGTGGCCTCGTCCGAGGCCTCGGCCAGCGCCGCGCCGGAGACCGTCACCCGCTACGAGCGCCTGCTCGGCACCGGTGTCACGCAGGAGGGCCTGGCCACGGCGCAGGTCTCGCTGAAGCAGGCGCAGGCGGACCAGAGCGCGGCGGAGGCGGCGCTCGAGGTGGCGCAGCTCGATCTCGACCGCACCGAGATCCGCAGTCCGATCGCGGGTTTCCCCTCGGTGCCGACGATCTCGGTGGGGGCGCTGGTGACCGAGAACCAGACCGACACGCTGACCACGGTGACGCGGCTCGATCCGATTTACGTCGACGTCGAGGAATCGAGCCGCCACATGGGCGAGATCCGCGACAAGATGGATGCGGGCGCGCTGCAGCTGGGCGACGGGCTCGACATCGAGCTCGAATCCAGCGGGACCTATGCCGCCAAGGGGCGGATGGTCTCGCCCGGGACCACGGTTTCCACCCCCGCCGGCTCGCGCCGGATGCGCATCGCTTTCGACAACCCCGGGCTGCGGCTGATGCCGGGCCAGTTCCTGCGCGTCGTGCGCGGAACCACCAGCGCCGTGCGGGTGCCGCAGGGCGCGACGTCGCGCTCGGCCTCGGGCGTGCTCACCGCCTTTGTCGCGATGAACGGCTAGGCCGAGCAGGGCAGCTACCGGAACGCCTGGGTGGTGACCGACGGCATCGCGCCGGGCGAGGCGCTGATCGTGGACGGGCTCACCCGCCTGCAGAACGGTGCCGAGGTCAGCACGGTGCCCGTGACCATCTCGGAGGACGGTGTGGTCACCGATGCCGAGCCCGCAGAGGTCGACGGCGCGGCAGCCGGACGCGGACCGGGCACCGGCGCCGACGCTCTCACGGGGAAGAGCGAGGACTGATCCCTGGGCAATTCCTTCATCCGACGCCCGGTCTTGGCCTGGGTGCTGGCGATCATGACCATGCTCGCCGGCCTGTTCGCGTTCCTGTCGTGGCCGGTGGCGCAGTATCCCGACATCGCGCCGACCACGGTGCGGGTCTCGGCCGGTTACCCGGGAGCCACGGCGCAGGCGGTCGAGAACACGGTGACGCGGGTCATCGAGGCTTCGATTACCGGGCTCGACGGCATGATCTACATGACTGCGCAATCCTCGGAAGGATCGGGCTCGGTCACGCTCACCTTCGATGACAGCGTCGATGCGGTGGACGCGCAGAACGAGGTGCAGACCAAGGTCGCGCAGGTCGGGAGTCAGCTGCCGAGCGGGGTACAGACGCAGGGCGTCACGGTGCGGCGCTCGACCTCGTCGATCCTGATGGTGGGTCTACCAGCGCATCGACAGCTCCTTCATCCCGACCGAGGATCAGGGTGTGGTGATGACGCAGGTTTCGCTCTCCGAGGGGGCCACCACCCAGCAGACCCTCGCCGCCGTGAAGGAGGTCGAGGACGACCTGCTGAACGAGGAGGGCGCGGCGGTCGAGTCGACCTTCGCCTCGCGGGGCTTCGGCTTCGGCGGCAGCGGCCAGAACAGCGCCATGATCTTCGTGAAGCTGCGTGACTTCGAGGAGCGGCAGGACGATCCGTCGCTCTCGGCAGCCAGCGTGGCCGGGCGGGCCAACCTGCGCTTCGCCACGCACCGGGCAGGGCGGGTGATGTTCATGCAGCCCCCGGCCATCCCGGGCAGGGGCAACACCGGCGGCTTCACCATGTACTTCGTCGATCAGGCGGGCAAAGGCAGCGACGCGCTCAAGACCGCCGCCGAGAAGCTCGTCGCCACCGCCCGCCAGAACCTCGGCGTCAGCAACGTCGACGCCCGCGGCACCGACGGGGACAGCGCCCTGCGCATCGACATCGACAACGAGAAGGCCGAGATCTTCGGCGTCTCGCTCTCGGCGGTGAACAGCATGCTGTCGGTGATCTTCGCGGGCTCCGAGGTCAACGACTTCGTGCTCGGCTCATCGCTGCGGCCGGTCATCGTGCAGGCGGCGCCCGAGCGCCGGATGCAGCCCGAGGACATCGTCAAGTGGTACGCCATCAACGCGGACGAAGAGGTGGTGCCCTTCGCCTCCTTCATGACCACCAGCTGGCAGCCGGTGGCCCCGACGCTGCAACGCTACGGCGGCACCTCGGCGCTCGAGATCTCGGGGTCGGCGGGCAAGGGCGTGAGCCCGGGTGCGGCGATGGACGCGATGGAGGAGATGGAGGAGATGGTGGCGGATCTCGACGGCGGCTACGGCTCGGCCTGGACCGGGATCAGCTACCAGGGGCGACGGTCGGGCGATCAGGCCCCGTGGCTCTGTGCAGTCTCGGCGCTGGTGATTTTCCTTGGCCTCGCGGCGCTTTACGAAAGCTGGCCGATCCCGTTCCCGGTGATGCTGGCGGTGCCCGTGGGGGCGCTTGGGGCGCTCGCTGCAGCGTGGCTTTTCGGTCAATCAAATGATGTTTATTTCAAGGTGGGGATGCTGACGACGATTGGCCTTGCGGCCCGGAACGCGATCTTTATCGTGGAATTTGCCGAGGACCTGCGCCGTCAGGGCCGTGGCATTGCCGAAGCGGCCGTCGAAGCCGCACGGCCGAGGTTGCGGCCAATCCTCATGACCGCGCTCACCTTCATTCTTGGCGTGCTGCCATTGGCCACCGCAACAGGGGCGGGAGCCGCGGCGCAGAACGCCATTGGTACCGGCGTGATCGGTGGCATGGTCGCCTCGACCTACCTTTGGCATCTTCATGGTGCCGGCCCTCTACGCCCTCATCATGAGAACGGTCCGCTGGACCCAAACGAGAGTATCGAGCAGATGAAACCGACACGACTTGTCCTGGTCCCGATGGTACTGGCGCTGAGCGCCTGCGCGGTCGGACCGGACTTCCGCAGCCCGAGCCAGCCGGTTGCGGCGAACTTTGCCGAAGGCAGTGCGCAGCCCATCGGCGAGACCTCGGCGCAGTACTGGTGGCGCTCCTACAACGACGCCATGCTCAACGAGCTGGTGCAGACGGGGCTGAGCCAGAACCTCGACATCAAGACCGCGATCAGCCGCGTCGCCGAGGCCCAGGCCGCGGCCCGCGCCACCGGCCTGCCGGCGATGATCTCTGGCTCGGTCTCGGGCGACAGCATCCGCGCCGGCGGCGAGGCGATCTCGGGCACCACGACCACCTCCGGCGCCAGCTTCAACCCGTCGCTGGTGCTCGACCTCTTCGGCGGCGAACGGCGCTCGCGCGAGGCGGCGCTGGCCTCGCTGCAATCGGCCGAGCTCAGCGTCGGCGCGGCGCGGCTGACCTTCCTGTCGCAGCTGGTCTCGAGCTACATCGACCTGCGCTACTACCAGAACGCGCTGACGATCACTCGCCAGACGCTGGGCACCCGCCGCGAGACGCTGTCGCTGGTGCAGAGCCAGCGCGAGGCCGGAGCGGCCACGGCGCTCGACGAGGCGCAGGCGCAGGCGGCGCTGGACGAGAGCCTGGCCTCGCTGCCGTCGCTCGAGAGCGGGTTCTACGCGTCCTCCTACGCCATCGCGACGCTGCTGGCGCAGCCGGTGCAGACCATCGAGACCCGTCTGCAGCGCGGCGCGGCCCAGCCGCGGCCCGGCGGCAACGCCTCGGCGGGCGTTCCGGCGGACCTGCTGCGCAAACGCCCCGATGTGCGCGCGGCCGAGCGCGACTACGCCGCCGCCGTGGCCAACGTGGGGGTGAGCGAGGCGCAGATGTATCCTTCGGTGAGCCTCGGCGGCACGGTCTCGACCTCGGAAGGGGTGGGGAGCTGGTCGTTCGGGCCGAAGGTGTCGCTGCCGGTGCTGAACCAGGGCGTGCTGGCCGCCAAACGCGACCAGGCCATCGCACAGGCGGAACAGGCCGAGCTCGGCTGGCGGTCCTCGGTGCTGGGCGCGGTAGAGGAGGTGCAGGCCTCGCAGAGCGACTACATCCGCAACCAGCGTGCAGTGGCGGCCTACCAGCGCAGCGTGAACTCTTACGAGCGCGTGGTGTCGCTGTCGCGCGAGACCTACAACGGCGGCACGACGACGCTGCTGGACTTCCTCGACGTGCAGCGCTCGCTGGCCAGCTCGCGGCTGACGCTGGCCTCGAGCGTGCGCGACCTCGCGGCCAGCTGGGCCACGCTTCAGGTTGCCGCCGGAAAGGGCTGGGCCTTCGCAACCGCGCCCGCACCGGCAGGCAACGGCAGCTGAGCGGACGTGCCTGCGGGCGACGGCAGCCGAGAGGCTGCGTCTGCAGGCCGTGGCCGTTGAGACAAGAGGGCGGGGGCCGGCTGGTGCCGGTCCCCGTTTTCTCTGGGCCTTCGTTTCCGGGCTTTCGTTCGGGCGCCTGTGCCCCGTGAATGGGTCCTCGACAGCCGTGAGGGTTTCGCCTCTGCGGCCGTCGGGAACACCGGATGAGGCTGCCCGGAATGGCCCGAGCGGGTTGATCGGGGCGCGGGGCTCCGTCTTTCGGGACCAGCTCCGGGGCGCCGGAACGGCGTTCGTCAGGTCTGGATGACGTATTCCTTGATGGTCGTCTCCACGACCTCCCATGTGCCCTTGAAGCCGCGCCGGATGACGAAGCCGTCGCCCGCCTTCAGCTCGAAGCTCTCGCCGCCGTCCTCGGTCAGGATCGAATGGCCCTCGAGGATCTTGCAGTATTCCCACTCGTCGTACTGAACCAGCCACTTGCCGGGTGTGGCCCGCCATGTGCCGCAGTAGATCCCGTCGCGGTCCTCGACATTCCACGTGGTGAATTCGGGCGCGCCCGAGAGGATCTTGTCGGGCGCCGGCTGGTCGTACTCGGGCGCGACGTCGGTCGTGAGGCGGAGGAAGTTCTCTGTCACCTGTCCATCTTTCGTAAGGTGTTGCGGTCGCCAAGATATAGAGGCGAAATTCCCGCCGACGCACTCTCTATTCGGCAGAACAGGCCTCCGGTGATGAAAACGGGCGGCCGCTCTGCCCGGCAAGTGAGCGCCTTGCCGGGGCAGGGCATTGCGGGCGTGGCACGGGGGCCATCCGGGCGTGGCTTTGCCGCCGGATCAGAGGCCGCCGGGCAATCGTGCGGTGAGGGGGCAGGGCGCAGCTTTCCGGCCTGAGCCGCCCTACAATGCGCCGCCGTGGACCCGGCAGCCCCGCCGGTAAACCCGCGCAAAAACAAAGCCCCGGCGCAGCGCGTCGGGGCCTTGGGGCATCGCGAGAGGCGGCGTGGCGTCAGAACGCCTCGGGCTTCGCCTCGCGCGCCATGTGGTCGAGCACGGCGTTCACGAACTGCGGCTCTCGGCCCTCGGGGAAGAAGGCGCGCGCCACGTCGACGTATTCCGAGATCACCACGCGCGGCGGCGTGTCGCTGTCGACGAACTCGGCCCCGGCGGCGCGGAAGAGCGCGCGCAGGGTCGGGTCGATGCGCGCGATCGGCCACTTCGCGACCAGCGCCCGGTCGGTCATCTGGTCGATCTTGGCCTGCCAGTTGACCGCTGCACTGGTGATGCGGCCGAACAGGCCCACATCGCCGTCGAGCATCTCGACGCCTTCCTCGATCTCGGCGCCGAAGCGGTGATCGACGAACTCGTTCTGGACACGTTCCACGGACTGGCCGGCGGCCTCCATCTGGTAGAGGGCCTGAACGGCGTAGAGCCGCGAGGCGGATTTCATCCGCCGTTTCTGGTTGCCGGAAAGGGCCGGGGGAGTGTCCGGGTTGGTCATGCGGTGTCTTTTCCTGATTCAGCTCCCGCAAGCTGAAACTCGTCGCGGGCAGGAACGAATCCCACGCCCTTGCGGGAAGCGCCCCACCTACGGGCGAGCGCGACAAGATGCAAGGCCGCCGCCGCGGCACCGCCACCCTTGTTCTGCTCGTCCACCGCCGCACGCGCCCAGGCTTGGTCGTAGTTCTCGACCGTGAGGATGCCGTTGCCGATGCAGAGCCCCTGCAGGCCGAGCAGCGTCAGCCCGCGCGAGCTGTCGTTGCAGACGGTCTCGTAGTGGGTGGTCTCGCCGCGGATCACGCAGCCGAGCGCCACGTAGCCGTCGAAGTTCGACATGCGCTCTGCGATGCCGATGGCGGTCGGAACCTCGAGCGCGCCGGGCACCTCGATGATCTCGTGGAACCCGCCCGCGGCCTCGATCTCGTCCACCGCACCCTTCACCAGCTGCTCGGCCACCGGCTTGTAGTAGGGGGCGACCACGATGAGGATCTTCACCGGCTTGTCGAAGCTCGGGCGGGGCAGGGTGTAGTGTTCTTCGTTCGAGGCCATCACGCAGCTCCAATCTTTCGGGTGCCGACGATCTCGAGCCCGTAGGCCTCGAGGCCGACGACGCGGGGCGTCGGCGAGTTGGTCAGCAGGATGAGTTTCGACAGCCCGAGCGACGACAGGATCTGCGCGCCGAGACCGTACTGCCGCAGGGTGCGGGGCGAGACCTCGCTGTGCGGCTCGAGCTTCATGGCGGTGTCGCGCAGCAGCACGACGACGCCGCGGCCTTCCTCGGCCACCGCTTCCATCGCGGCGCGGAACTCGTCGGCGCGCCCGCGGCTGCCGGTGCCCACGATGTCGAACATCGGGTCGAGCGCGTGCATCCGCACCATCACCGGAGCGTCGGTGGAGATGTCGCCCTTGGACAGCACGATGTGCTCGTCGCCATGGGTGGTGTCGGTGTAGATCCGCATGTCCCACTCGCCGCCGAACTCGGAGGTGATGGAATCGTGGCGGCGGACCCGCACGAGATTGTCGTTGCGGCGGCGGTACGAGATCAGCTCGGAGATCGTGCCGATCTTCAGCCCGTGGCGCTGCGAGAAGGCGATGAGCTCGGGCAGGCGCGCCATGGTGCCGTCGTCGTTCATGATCTCGCAGATCACGCCGGCTGGGTTCAGCCCGGCAAGACGCGCGACGTCGACGGCGGCCTCGGTGTGGCCGGCGCGGACCAGCACGCCGCCGTTCTTGGCGCGCAGCGGGAAGACGTGGCCCGGGGTGGCGATGTCGGCGGCGCCTTTGGTGCCGTCGATCGCCACCGCGATGGTGCGGGCGCGGTCGGCGGCGGAAATGCCGGTGGTCACACCCTCGCGCGCCTCGATCGAGGTGGTGAAGGCGGTCTCGTGCCGCGAGCTGTTCTGGGTCGACATGAGCTGCAGGCCAAGCTGGTCGCAGCGCTCGCCGGTCATCGACAGGCAGATCAGGCCGCGGCCGTAGGTGGCCATGAAGTTGATCGCGTCAGGGGTAGCCCATTGCGCGGGGATCACCAGATCGCCCTCGTTCTCCCGGTCCTCGTGATCGACAAGGATGAACATGCGCCCGTTGCGCGCATCCTCAATGATCTCCTCGACCGAAGAAATTGCGTCCTTCCAGTCGATCTCGACCGGGCCCGGGCTCTCGTAATCCGCCATGTCGCCTCACCTCTTGCAGTTCCTGCCAGATAAGGGATGTACGACCGATTGGCTAGGGCGGTTTTGTTCACATGCACTGTGCGCATGGTGCGTTTGCGCGGGGCTCTTCACAGGCTCCGGAGCAGGGCACCGGGCGGGGTCCGTCAGTCGAAGATATCGTCGAGAAGGTCGAGGAAGCCCTTGGCGGCCTTGCGACCCAAGGTCTTGCGCTTCTTCTTCTTGTAACCCTTGGGAGGCTTGCCGCGGCGCGGCGTCTGCGCCGCGTCGGGAAAGCGGGCGGGCCGGTGGCGCGGGGCGTCGCGGTCCACCGCATCGGCGCGCAGCTTCTTCAGCTCGTGCAGCGGCGCCCCGCAGGAGGCGCAGCTCAGTTCGTGGCGCCCCGAGTCGAGGACCAGCGCCGCGCGGGTGCCGCAGTAGCAGCAGGTGGCGATCTTGGTGTTCGGCATCAGGGCTATATGGGCCGCGGCGCCGCGGCCCGCAAGCTCAGGGACGGGCGGCGTAGAGCGCCACCGCGGCGGCGTTCGAGACGTTGAGCGAGCCGAAGCTGCGGGCGAACTCGATGCGCACCAGACGGTCCACCGTTTCCTTGGTCTTCTCGCGAAGACCCGGCCCTTCGGCGCCCAGCACCAGCGCCACGGCGCGGTCGCGCATGCCCTCGAGCGCGGCCTCGATGGTGGTATCGGCCTCGCCGTCGAGCCCGAGCACGAGGTAGCCCATCTCCTGCAGCGCCCGGATGGTGTCCGCGAGGTTGCGCTCGCGCAGGTAGGGCTGGCGTTCCAGCGCGCCCGAGGCGGTCTTGGCCAGAGCGCCGGTTTCAGGGGCGGCATGGTGCTGCGTGCCGATCACCGCCTGCGCGCCGAACACCTCGGCCGAGCGCAGGATGGCGCCGACGTTGTGCGGGTCGGTCACCCGGTCGAGCAGCACCAGTCGCGGCGGCGTCTCGCCGTCGCCCATGGCCACGTCCTCGAGCCGGCCCCAGTCGAGCGGCTTGACCTCGAGCGCGGCGCCCTGGTGCACCGACTGCGGATCGAGCGGGGCGCCGAACTTGCGCGGATCGTGGATCTCGGGCTCGATCCCGCCCGCGGCGATGGCGTCTTCAAGTTTGGCCTGCGCGTTCAGGGTCACGATCAGGCGAAGCTTCTCGCGGCGGGGATTCATCAGCGCGTCGCGCACCGCGTGCAGACCGAAAAGCCAGACGGTCTCGGCCGCGCGGGCCTTCTTCGACTGTTCCTTCTCGACCACCCATTTCGGTTTCTTCACCATCGCCAGCCTCTCTTCCTGCGGTGCCTTTCCCTTGCCCTTCCGTCGTCCGCGTCGCAAGGGATTTTCCTGTTGACGCCGGTTTGGGGCTTTTGTAATCAGCGCCACACGCCGGGACACCGGCAAGAAAGTGGGCGACAGGCCGCAAGGTGTGGCAGGGGACTGTAACTCCCTCGCGGAGACGCACGCTTGGTTCGATTCCAAGGTCGCCCACCACTTTCTTCCTGAAATCACACGATTACAGAGCAGGGTGGACCGCTGCGGCGGGCGCTTGCACTGTTGTCGTGCCGCGATGCGTCATCTTGACTGGTCAGGCATCCCGGTGCCGCGAGACGAACCGGCATTTCAGCCAGCCTTACGCCACGCCCCTCACCGAGTCGCCGCCTCCGCCGGGGCCCGCAACGCCGCCAGACCAATGCCGGCCGGACTCACGCGGCCCCGGCTGACGGTTTCAGCTCATCACTTCGCGGTTTTCGCGAGCCACTCGGTCATGAAGGCGATTTCCCTTCCCTGAGCCGAGATGATCTCCTCGGCGAGTCGACGCATCTCCGGGCCCGGTTCGCCCGGTCTCTCTCGAATGTGAGCGCGCGGCACCGATCCCGTGACAGCGCCGAGGGCCGCGAGACGCGCGGTCACTCCGCCGATTCGATCCGGAGCGTCTGGCGCAGCTTGCCGCTGGCGCGGTCGAAGATGAGGATCTCGTTGCCCTCCGTCACCACCGCGTACCAGTCCGCCCCTTGGGTAAAGGCGCTGGCCTCGGCGCCGTCGGGCAGGGTGATGACCTCGGGCAGGGGGGCACGGGCGGAACGGTAGGAGATGACAATCATCGAAAGGATCGCTAGAAGCCCCGCGATCATCACCGCCGTCAGAACCGTCACCAGCAGGCGCAGGAAGCGCAGGTTGGCCGGTTCCGGCAGCGTTTCGGACGCATTCTCGGACTTCGGGGTCTCGGACATGGACAAGCCTCTGCGCATCATCATCGGGGAAGCCCCGCCGCCGCGTCTTGATAAGGCGCTGGCGCGCGATGTGCCAGAGGAAGCGGCCCTGTCGCGGACCCGGCTGGCGCGCCTCATCGCCGAGGGTGCGGTGACGCGGGCGGGCGAGGCGCTGACCGATCCCAAGGCCAGGGTGGCCGAAGGGGACGAGATCCTCATCACCGTTCCGCAGGCCGAGGACAGCCACATCGGCCCCGAGGACATCCCGCTCAGCATCGTGTGGGAGGACGAGGACCTCGTTGTGGTCGACAAGCCTGCGGGCATGGTGGTGCATCCCGCGCCCGGCACGCCCTCGGGCACGCTGGTGAACGCGCTGCTGCACCATTTCGGCGGGCGGCTCTCGGGCGTCGGCGGCGTGGCCCGGCCGGGCATCGTGCACCGCATCGACAAGGACACCTCGGGGCTGCTGGTGGTGGCCAAGTCCGACCGCGCCCACCACGGGCTCGCCGCGCAGTTCGAGGCCCACAGTGCCGACCGCGCCTATCTCGCGGTCGTCTACGGGGTGCCGGACGCGGGCGATCCGCGGCTCGTCGGCACCCGCGGCGTGTCGATGGAGCCGGGCGGCGTGATCCGCATCCAGTCGGGGCTCGCGCGGCACAAGCCCGCCCGGCAGCGGCAGGCGGTCTATTTCGACGGGCGGGGGCGCCACGCCCCCACCCGCGCCTCGGTGCTCGAGACCTTCGGCACCCCGCCCGCCATGGCGTTGGTGCAGTGCCGGCTCGAGACCGGGCGGACCCACCAGATCCGCGTGCACATGGCCCATGCCGGCCACGGGCTCGTCGGCGATCCGGTCTACGGAGGGCGCCGCAAGCCGCCGGTGAAGGCCATTGGCCCCGTCGCCACCGAAGCGGTCTCGGGTTTCTCGCGTCAGGCGCTGCACGCGGCGGAGCTGGGCTTCGACCATCCGGTGACCGGCGAGCGCCTGCGCTTCGAGTCGCCGCTGCCCGACGACATGGGCGCGCTGATCGAGGCGTTGCGCGCGGCGACGCCAGTCTGAGCGTCTGCGCACATAGGTGTGGCTCGTTTCAGCAGATGCCACACCGGCGCACACGTGTTACAACCCTTCCCAATCGGGTGAGCGCCGCCGATTGCTGGATCCGTCCGGCGGGAAGCTGCGTTATCATCGTAACAAGCACAGACACCACAGGGGTTTGCACCCTTGGGCTTGAAATCGAACCGGGCGGTTCCCAAATGGGATGTTAAGCCCCATAACATTGGAGGAAACAGGGATCGTGTCCAATTACGCCAATCTCCCGGCGCCGTCCCCCGAGGCGGGCCTCAGCCGCTACCTCTCCGAAATCCGGAAGTTCCCGCTGCTCGAGCCGGAAGAAGAGTACATGCTGGCCAAGCGCTGGGTTGAGGATCAGGATGCCCCGTCGGCCCACAAGCTGGTCACCAGCCACCTGCGGCTCGCGGCCAAGATCGCCATGGGCTACCGCGGCTACGGCCTGCCGCAGGCCGAGGTGATTTCCGAAGCCAACGTGGGTCTCATGCAGGCGGTGAAACGCTTCGACCCGGAAAAGGGCTTCCGTCTGGCCACCTACGCCATGTGGTGGATCCGTGCCTCGATCCAGGAGTACATCCTGCGCTCCTGGTCGCTGGTGAAGCTCGGTACCACCAGCGCGCAGAAGAAGCTGTTCTTCAACCTGCGCAAGGCCAAGTCGCGCATCGGTGCGCTTGAAGAGGGCGATCTGCGTCCCGAGCACGTCGAGAAGATCGCCACCGACCTGGGCGTGTCGAAGGACGAGGTGATTTCGATGAACCGCCGTTTGTCCGGTGGCGACGCCTCGCTGAACGCCACGGTGGGCAGCGATGACGACAGCTCCATGCAATGGCAGGACTGGCTCGAGGACGAGGGCGCCGACCAGGCCTCCGACTACGCCGAGCGCAATGAGCTTGAGGCGCGCCGCGCGCTGCTGGCGCAGGCCATGGACGTTCTCAATGACCGTGAGAAGGACATTCTCACCCAGCGCCGTCTGGCCGAGCAGCCGGTGACGCTCGAGGACCTGTCCAGCGTCTACGACGTGAGCCGCGAGCGTATCCGGCAGATCGAGGTTCGCGCCTTCGAGAAGCTGCAGAAGCGCATGCGCGAGCTGGCCCGCGATCAGGGCATGGTGGTCGACGCCTGACCGCTCTTCCGAGCATAGACAAAACTTGGACGCCCGTGCCTGCAAAGGCGCGGGCGTCTGCGTTTTCGGGACCCGTTCCGCCCCCCGGCGCGGGTTGCGCCCGGGCCCTATCGCGCTAGGCTCGGCGCCAACATTGGAACGTCATCACGTCGGAGGGAACTCATGGCCGATCACCTGCGCTGGGGCATCCTTGGTGCCGCGAAATTTGCCCGCGAGCACATGGCGCCCGCGATCCACGCCGCCCGGGGTGGGGCGCTTGCCGCCATCGCCACCTCGAGTCGCGACAAGGCCAGGCCCTTCGACGATCTGGCACCGGGGATCGCGGTCCACGACAGCTACGAGGCGCTGCTCGCCGATCCCTCCATCGACGCGGTCTACATCCCGCTGCCCAACGCGCTGCACGTCGAGTGGTCGCAAAAGGCGGCGGAGGCGGGCAAACACGTGCTCTGCGAGAAGCCCATCGCGATGACCGCCGAGGGCATCGACGCGCTGATCGAGACCCGTGACCGCACCGGCAAGCTCATCGCCGAGGCATGGATGATCGCGCATCACCCGCAATACGCCAAGGCGCGCGCGCTGATTCAGGACGGCGCGCTGGGAGAGATCGTCCGTGTCGACTCGACCCACAGCTTTTACAACGACGACCTCGACAACATCCGCAACCGGCCCGAGACCGGGGGCGGGGCGCTTGGCGACATCGGCATCTATGCCTTCGGCTCGATCCGTCTGCTCACCGGGCAGGACCCGCAGGAGATGCTCTCGGTCCAGACCGATATGCGCAACGGCGTCGATGCCACCACCCACATCACCGCGCGTTTCCCCGACTTCCTCTACACCGGCCGGATCTCGATGCGCGCCGCCCCGTGGCAGGAGATCGTGGTGCACGGCACCTCCGCGGTGCTGCGCCTGCCGGTGCCCTACAACGCGCAGGTCTTCGGGCAGGCCAGCGTCGAGCTCCACCGCAGCGGCGGCAACGTCGAAACCTGGCGCTTCCCGGCCGAGAACCACTACGTGCTGCAGGTCGAGGCGTTCAACCGGGCCGTGTCCGAGGCCGCCGACTGGCCCCTGCCACTGGAGTTTTCGCGCGGTACGCAGGCCTGGATCGACAATGTTCGGGTCATCGGGAAGGGATGAAACGCCGGCTTTCCGTCTGCACACAAAAGCTTTTCTTTTTTTCTGCGCTCGCATAGGCTTTGCTGCAACGCTGCATGCCAGGGAGGGCACGACGTGGCAGATCAAGAAAAGCCGCTTCTCATCAAGCGCTACGCCAGCCGCCGTCTCTACAATACCGAGACGAGCGATTACGTCACTTTGGAAGACATCGCGGGCTTCATCCGCGATGGACGGGATGTGCAGATCGTCGACCTCAAGTCCGGCGACGACCTGACCCGCCAGTACCTGCTCCAGATCGTCGCCGAGCACGAGAGCCGGGGCGAGAGCGTGCTGCCGATCAACGTGCTCACGGACCTTGTCCGGAGCTACACGACGCAGGCGACCTCGACGGTGCCGCAGTTCCTCGCGGCGAGCTTCGAGATGTTCCGCGACAGCCAGGCCAAGTGGGCCGAGAGCATGCACGCCGCCAATCCGATGATGCCCAAGATCCCCGCGCTCGAGGCGATGCAGGCGCAGCAGGAAGCGTTCCTGAAGGCGATGACCGGTGGCATGGGCTCGCAATGGTCGGGGCCCGAGAAGGAGAGCGGCGAAGAGGAAGAAGACCTCGACGCCATAAAGAAGCAGCTGGCCGAGCTGCAGAGCAAGCTCTCGAAGATGGAAAAGTGACTTGCGGCCCGCGGGGCCGTTGCCGAGACCGATGCAGAAACGAGGACGGGCGGGGAATTCCCCGCCCGTTCCGCTTTCCGTGAGAGCTCGTCGCGCCGGGGATCAGGTGCCGTAGGCGAGGCGCGCCGACATCACCGCCTCGGCGGCGCTGATCAGGACATTCGCCACGTCGGCGCAATCCTCGAGCGTCAGCCGCGCCGGCAGGCGGGTGTCGCAGGCGCATTCGAGCATGGCGCGGGTGCGCGGCAGCTCGGGGATCTCGGGCAGGAATTGCCAGTTCCAGAAGGCGCGCGCGTTGTCGGTCGACAGTCCGAAGACCTGCACCTTCACGCCCATCGCGTCCGAGGCCTCTGCAAAGGCGCGCATTTCGTCCCGGTCCATGCCGACGAGGTTGAACTGCAGCGAATCCGGCGCCCGCTCTTCCGGTCCAAGCTTGGCCGGCACCTCGATCCACGGGCTCTCGTTGATGCGGCTGGCGACGAAATCGTGGTTGCGTCGGCCGTCACGCACCCGCTGCTCGATCCGCGACAGCTGCGGACGGATCACCGCGGCCGAGAGGTTCGACATGCGCAGGTTGTAGAGCGGCAGGCGGTTCTGCCAGCGCGCAAAGGCCTCCTGCAGGTCCGAGCGGTTGTCGCCCCGGGCCATGTGCTTTTTCCAGTTGTGCTCGTAGGCGCCGGACAGGATCACCGCCTGCGCCACCACGTCGGCGTCGTCGGTCACGAGGATCCCGCCTTCGCCCGCGTTCACCAGCTTGTAGCTCTGGAACGAGAAGCAGCCGATCTTGCCGATGGTGCCGATGTTGCGCCCGCCCCAGACGGTGCCGAGCG
Source organism: Salipiger sp. HF18 (assembly GCF_011806505.1). Classification (NCBI taxonomy): domain Bacteria; kingdom Pseudomonadati; phylum Pseudomonadota; class Alphaproteobacteria; order Rhodobacterales; family Roseobacteraceae; genus Salipiger; species Salipiger sp. HF18. Next base: position 16,445 of record NZ_JAATOS010000044.1, read on the forward strand.
AATGCGCCGCGTCCTCGATCACCGGGATGCCGCGGGCATCGCAGAGCGCCATGATCGCGTCCATGTCCGAGGTGTGCCCGCGCATGTGGCTGATGATGACGGCCTGCACGCGGTCGAGCTTGGCCTCGAAATCCCCGAGGTCGATGCGGTAGTTCTCGCCCACCTCGCAGAGCACCGGCACGCAGTCGGCGTGGATGATCGCCGAGGGCACCGCGGCGAAGGTGAAGCCCGGGATCATCACGCGCGCGTCGCGCGGCAGCCCCAGCGCCTTCAGCGACAGGAACAGCGCGGCCGAGCAGCTCGACACCGCCAGCGCGTATTTCGATCCCAGCAACGCCGCGAATTCGCGCTCGAGCAGAGCCACCGGAGACTCCTCGGGCGCGGTGTAGCGGAACAGGTCACCGGACTGCAGGAGACGGTCGATCTCGGCACGGGCCTCCTCGGGGATCGGCTCGGCGTCATGCATGTTGGGCAGGCTGCTCATTTTACTTTTCCGGAAAGTTGACTTTGGGAAAGCTTAAACCGCAGTTCTGTGACATCCAAGTGAAAAACCGCTCCGGTTGCGGAGCGGTGCTGCATGCTGCCGGGCGTGTAAAAGCTCAGAAACCGACGCGATCGCGCAGCGCATACCACGTCATGGCAAGCGTAAGCAGCGGCGTTTGCAGCGAGGCTCCGCCGGGGAAGGGGGGCGTCGGCAGCGCGGCCATGGCGTCGAAGCCAAGCGACTGTCCGCGTACCGCCTCGGCAAGAAGTCGCCCGGCATGCACCGCAGTGCCGACCCCGTGACCGGAATAGCCCGAGGCCGAGAGCACGTTGGGCGCCAGCCGCGCGAGGAAGGGCAGGCGCTTCATGGTGATTCCCAGCGTCCCGCCCCAGGCGTAGTCGAGCCGCACATCCTTGAGGTGGGGGAAGATCTCCAGCATCGGCTTGCGCACCTTGGCGGCGATGTCCCTGGGGAAGCGGTAGCCGTAGTTCTCGCCGCCGCCGAACAGCAGCCGCCCGTCATGGCTGAGCCGGAAGTAGTTCACCACGTGGCGCGAGTCGGCCACCGCCACGTCGCGGGTCAGCACCTCGGCGGCGCGCGGGCCCAGAGGCTCGGTGGCGACGATGAAATTGTTGATCGGCATCACCCGCCGCGCCACCTTGGGCTGCAACCGCCCGAGATAGCCGTTGCCCGCGTAGACCACATGCGCGGCCCGCACCGAGCCGCGCTCGCAGCGCACCACGCATTCGGCGCCGTCCTCGACCGAGGTCACCACGCTGCGCTCGAAGATCCGCGCCCCGGCGCCCGCTGCCGCTTTCGCCAGCCCCTGCGCCAGCCGCAGCGGGTGCAGATGCGCCGCCCCCATGTCCACCACACCGCCCTTGTAGTCGGGCGAGGGGCAGATTGCGTGGAAGCTCTCCGCCCCGTGCTTTTCGATCTCGTAGCCGTAATGCTCGGCCATGTGGTCGGCATATTCATGCAGATGCGCCACCTCGCCCGGCCGCGAGCCGCACCACGCGACGCCGTCGCGCAGGTGGCAGTCGATGCCGTGCCGGGCGATCAGATCGCGCACCAGGTCCTTGGCCTCCTCGCCCAGGTCCCAGTACTTGCGCGCGTCCTCCCGCCCGATCATCGCCTCGAGCGACAGCTGGTCGACCCGCTGCCCCGAACCCAGCTGCCCGCCGTTGCGCCCCGAGGCGCCAAACCCGAAAGGGTGAGAAGAGAGCAGGAGCAAGGAGAGCCCCGACTCGGGAAAGGGAAGGGAAGCAGAGAGGGC
>NZ_JAATOS010000452.1:0-3190 GCF_011806505.1 Salipiger sp. HF18
GTAGCGCGCCCGCACCTCCTCGAGGAAGCTCTCGGCGAGATTGGCGCGGTTGGCCTCGGTCTTCGCCCGGGTCACCACGGTTGACGGCAGCTCCAGCAGCTCCTTCAGGATGCCCACGTTGCGCGGGGTCGTGGTGACGCAGACCTGCGGGTGCTCCCCGAGCCGCAGCGCGAACTGCAACATGTCCCAGGTCTCGCGCGCCTTCTTCCATTTCGCCAGCTCGTCGACCCAGGCCGCATCGAACTGCGGGCCGCGCAGCCCCTCGGGATCGTGGGCCGAGAACACCATGGCCTCGGCTCCGTTGGGCCACACGAGACAGCGCCGCGTTGCCTGCCACTCGGGCCGGCGGTCGGGCGGCGAGCAGTTCATGATGCCGCTCTCGCCGAACACCATCACCTCGCGCACCTGGTCCATGGTCTCGCCGATCAGCGCCACGCGCTTGCAGCGCCCCGGCGACAGCGGCATCGCGCCCTCGACGCAGGCGCGCACCCATTCGGCCCCGGCCCGGGTCTTGCCTGCACCGCGACCGCCCATGATGACCCACGAGCGCCAGTCTCCCTCGGGTGGCAGCTGGTGCTCCATCGCCCAGAACTCGAAGAGAAAGGGGAGTGCCAGGCACTCCCCCTCGGTCAGCTCATTCAGGAAGCCGTCCCGCACCGCAGCACCGGCGGAGGCGGCGAGTCCTTTCTGTTTTCGTCTGACATTGGCGATCTGAGCCTCCGTTTCATGCGACGCGCGCATCCAGTAGCGCACGTCGCTCATCAGCTTGCCCGTCTCCGTCTTCGAAACTCCCTCCCCGTCCTCGATCTGCGCCTTGAGGCGTCTGATTTCCTCGCCGAGTTCCTTGAGAACGCCGACGATCTCGTCACGCTCGTCTTCGAGACGCGACATTTCCTCTTCGAGGTGGATGAGGATCATGCTCGATACCTTTCTTGCCTGTAGGTTCTCCGCCCGAGGCAGCGGGGCCGATCAGGGGCTTTTTTGTTGTCGTACCTCCGGGTGCCTGTTCCCGGGGGCCGTCCGCCCGATCTGTCCAGCATGAGGAAAGGCTATGCCCTGCAGCCCTTCAAGTCAAATCCGGGCACCGAACGCCTGTTTCATAAACGACTGTTAACAAATACGAAAATCTCGCTTCCACCGCGCGTTCCCGACATGTTCCGGGCACGAAAAAGGGCGCGGCACCCATCGGTGTCGCGCCCTGCGGACGGGCCCCAGGGCCCGTCCATTTCCCTGCGTCCGCTCAGCTGATGCGGTTGAGCAGCTCACCCACGGAGGCTTTGGCGTCGCCGTAGAACATGCGGGTGTTGTCCTTGTAGAACAGCGGGTTCTCGATGCCCGAGTAGCCCGTGCCCTGGCCGCGCTTGGAGACGAAGACCTGCTTGGCCTTCCACACCTCGAGAACCGGCATCCCCGCGATCGGCGAGTTCGGGTCCTCCTGTGCGGCGGGGTTCACGATGTCGTTCGAGCCGATCACGATGACCACGTCCGTTTCCGGGAAGTCCTCGTTGATCTCGTCCATCTCGAGCACGATGTCGTAGGGCACCTAGGCCTCGGCGGCCTGGCCCTCGGCCAGCAGCCCTTTCTTGTCCCCCGGCAGACGGCCCGCCCGGGGGTGGATCGCGAACCGCCCCTCCTTGCCCTTCGCCCGCAGGCGCCGGGTCAGTTCGGCCACGTTCTGCTGCGCCTGCGCCACCGCCATGCCGTAGCCCGGCACGATGATGATGCTGTCCGCATCCTCGAGCGCACCGGCCACGCCGTCGGCGTCGATGGCGATCTGCTCGCCCTCGACCTCCATCGCCGGGCCTCCCGTGCTGCCGAAGCCGCCGAGGATCACCGAGACGAAGGACCGGTTCATCGCCTTGCACATGATGTAGGACAGGATCGCACCGGAGGAGCCCACCAGCGCGCCGACCACGATCAGCAGGTCGTTGCCGAGGCTGAAGCCGATGGCCGCCGCCGCCCAGCCCGAGTAGCTGTTCAGCATCGACACCACCACCGGCATGTCGGCGCCGCCGATGCCCATGATCAGGTGGTAGCCGATGAACAGCGCGCAGAGCGTCATCAGGAACAGCGGGAAGAAGCCGCCGGTGCCCATATACCAGAACAGCGCCAGCACCGAGATCGCCGCGGCGCTCGCGTTCAGGATGTGCCCGCCCGGCAGCTTCTCGGCCTTCGAGGTCACCTTGCCCGCGAGCTTGCCGTAGGCGATCACCGAGCCTGTGAAGGTCACCGCCCCGATGAAGACACCGAGGAACAGCTCAACCGATAGGATCGACAGCTCGACCGAGGTCTTGTGGGCGACGAGCTCGGCGAAGGTGCCGTGCGGGTCATGACCGCTCGTCACCGCCTTCATGGTGAAATGCGCGTTGTAGCCCACGAAGACCGCCGCGAGGCCGACGAGCGAGTGCATCGCCGCGACCAGCTGCGGCATCTCGGTCATCTCGACCTTCTTGGCCACGTACATGCCGATGATGCCGCCCGCCGCGATCAGGATGATCGAGAGCAGCCACAGGCCCGTTCCCGGGCCGATGAGCGTCGCGAACACCGCCAGCGCCATGCCGACGATGCCGTACCACACCGCCCGCTTGGCGCTTTCCTGCCCCGAGAGGCCGCCGAGCGAGAGGATGAAGAGGACCGCTGCGACCACATAGGCCGCGGTGGTGAATCCGAATTCCATGGTTCTTTCCCCTCCTTACGACTTCTGGAACATGGCGAGCATGCGCCGCGTCACCATGAAGCCGCCGAAGATGTTGATTCCCGCCATGAACACCGACAGCGCGGCGAGGATGATCACCAGCCACGAGCCCGAGCCGATCTGCATCAGCGCGCCGAGGATGATGATCGACGAGATCGCGTTGGTGACGGCCATCAGCGGGGTGTGCAGCGAATGGCTGACGTTCCAGATCACCTGGAAGCCCACGAAGACCGACAGCACGAAGACGATGAAGTGCTGCATGAAGCTCGCGGGTGCCACGAGGCCCACCGCCAGCAGCAGCACGCCGCCCACGCCCAGCAGGGTGACCTGCTGTTTGGTCTGCGCCTTGAAGGCCGCGACCTCGGCCGCGCGCTTCTCTTCCGGCGTCAGCTCGGGCGCCTTCTCCTTGGGCTTCTGCGCCGCGATCGCCTTGGTCTTGGGCGGCGGCGGCGGGAAGGTGATCTCGCCCTGATAGGCCACGGTGGCGCCGCGGAT
>NZ_JAATOS010000453.1:0-3188 GCF_011806505.1 Salipiger sp. HF18
CCGAGGATTTCGCCGTCGCGCGGCTCATGGGCATCCGTGCCAACAGCGTCATCGCCGGGGCCTTTGCGCTGTCCGGCCTGCTCGCGGGGGTGGCGGCGGTGCTCTGGGTGTCGCAGCGCGCCTCGGTCGATCCGCTCATGGGCTTCACGCCGGTGCTCAAGGCCTTCATCGCGGCGATCCTCGGCGGGCTCGGCTCGCTGCGCGGCGCCGTGGCGGGGGGCTTCCTGCTTGGCTTCATCGAAATCTACCTGGCCGCGTACCTGCCGCCCGAATGGCAGGAGTTCCGCGATCCGATCGGGCTTGTGCTCGTGGTGATCGTGCTGCTCATCCGGCCCAACGGGCTGATCCCGGCCCCGGCACTGAAGGCACACAAGGTATGACGACCCCGCTGCTTGGACCGCGCGATCCTGCGCCGGTCGAGATCGTGAACCCCGAGGGCCGCACGCCGCTTCTGCTGGTCTGCGAACACGCGGGCCAGGCGGTGCCGGAGGCGCTTGGCCGGCTCGGCGTGTCGCAGGCGCAGCTTGACGAGCACATCGGCTGGGACATCGGCGCGGCCGAGGTCACCCGGCGCCTCGCCGCCATGCTCGACGCGCCCGCGGTGCTGCAGCGCTACAGCCGGCTCGTCATCGACTGCAACCGCCCGCCCGAGGCACCGGATTCCTGCCCGCCGGTCAGCGACGGCCACGTCATTCCCGGCAACGCCGCGCTTGACCCCGAGGATCGCGTCAAGCGCGTCGACGAGATCTTCCGCCCGTTCCAGGGCGCGGTCGCCACGGCGCTGGCACGGCCCGAGATCCAGGCGACCTTCTCGATCCACAGCTACACGCCCGTGATGGGCGGCATCCGCCGTGCCTGGGACGTGGGGTTTCTGTTCCGCTCGGACAGGCGCACCTCGGACCGGATGGCCCGCGCGCTGGGGCAGGCGGTGCCGGGGCTCACCATCGGGCTCAACCAGCCCTACCAGGTGGACGACGCCTCGGACTGGTTCGTGCCCAGACAGGCCGAGCCGCGCGGGCTGCCGCCCAGCCTCCACATCCGCGACGCCGCCGGGCAGACGCTCTGGGCCGAGCGGCTCGCCGGGCTGATGCCCATGTTCCTCAAGGAGATCCCCGCATGACCCTCACCCGCGAGGTGCCGCTGGTGCCCGAGCAGTCCGCGCTGCTCTTCGTCGACGTGCAGAACTTCAGCGCCAACCGCAGGGGCGCAGAGTTCGCCGATCTGCCCGAGGCAGAGTTCGCGGCGAAGTACGGCTGGTTCTTCGACCAGCTCGAGACCCGGGTGATCCCCAACATGCAGGCGATCCAGTCCGCCTGCCGCAAGGCCGGGATCGAGGTCATGTACACCTGCATCGAGAGCCTGACGCTCGACGGGCGGGATCGGAGCCTCGACTACAAGATCACCGGGTTCAACGTCGCCAAGGGCTCTTGGGACGGCAAGGTCATCGACCAGATCGCCCCCGAGGGCGACGAGATCGTGCTGCCGAAGAGTTCGTCCTCGGTCTTCGTCTCGACCCATATCGACTACATCCTGCGCAATCTCGGGGTGAAGCAGCTGGTGATCAGCGGGCTCATCACCGACCAGTGCGTCGAAAGCGCCATCCGCGACGCCTGTGATCTGGGCTACCTCGTAACCGAGGTCACCGACGCCTGCCTGACCTACACGCAGGAGCGCCACGACCATTCGATCCGGACCATCAGGGGTTACTGCCGGCAGGTGACCACCGCCCAGCTTCTGGAGGAGCTTGGCGCGACATGAGCGGAAACAGCCTCTACGCCCGCGACAGCGCCGTGAACTCGGGATTGCAGAAGCTGCGCTTCTTCCCGCAGGAGGTGGTGCGCGGGCAGGGCTGTCAGGTCTACGATCCCGAGGGGCGGGGCTATCTCGACCTCTCGGCCAGCTGGGGCGCCGCCTCGCTGGGCTATGCACACCCTGACTTCGTGGCGCGGGTGCACGAGGCGTTGCTGGGGCAGGCGGGGGCGTCGATGCTGTCGTCGGCCGTCTCGCCCGCGACGGCGCTGGCCGAGAAGCTGCTCGAGATCACCCCGGGCGGCGAGGACCGCCGTGTCTGGCTCGGCCATTCCGGCAGCGATGCCAACGAGGCGGTGGCCCGCGCGCTCCCGGTGGCCACCGGGCGGCACCGGGTGCTGTCCTTCGCGGGCGCGTACCACGGCGGCACGCAGGGCTCGATGGCGGTCTCGGCGCACCCGGTGCAGTCCCACGCCGCCCGCGACGGCGGGCTCGTCGCGGTGCCCTATCCCGATCCCTACCGGCCCTTCGATGGCGACCCCACCGGCGCCGCGCTGCTCGCGCATATCGAGGCGCTGCTGGCGGGCGACTGCCCGGGCGACGAGGTCTCGGCCTTCTTCATCGAGCCGATCCAGTCCGATGGCGGGCTGCTGATCCCGCCGCCGGGGTTCCTGAAACGGCTGGGCGAGATCTGCGCCCGCTACGGCATCCTGACCGTCTGCGACGAGGTGAAGGTGGGGCTCGGCCGCACCGGCAAGCTGCACGCCTTCCAGTTCGAGGACTGGACGCCGGACATCACCGTCTTCGGCAAGGGGCTGGGCGGCGGTTTGCCGCTCTCGGCTGCTGTGGGCCCGTCGGCGCTGCTCGACTGCGCCACGGCGTTTGCCATGCAGACCACCCACGGGAACCCGATCTCGGCCAGCGCCGGGCTTGCGGTGCTCGACATCATCGAGCGCGACGGGCTGGCTGAGAACGCCGCCACCTCCGGCGCGAAGCTGCTGTCGGCCCTGAGGGAAAAGCTCGCGGGCAACCCTGCGGTGGGCGACATCCGGGGCCGGGGGCTCGTGCTGGGCATCGAGCTCGTGGGAGAGGACAAGGCACCGGCCCCCGCGCTCACCCGTGCAGCGGTCTACCGCGCGTGGGAGCTGGGCGTGGTGGCCTATTACGTCGGCGCGGGCTCGAACGTCATCGAGCTGACCCCGCCGCTGATCCTGACCGGGGCGCAGGCCGAGGAGGGCGCTGCCGTCCTTGCCGCGGCCATCGCAGACGCCTGCGCGGGCCGCGTCGATGAGGCCCTGACCGCACCCTTCGCAGGCTGGTAGGCTACCCCCGCAACACGAAACCGCCCGCCGATCCGAAGACCGGCGGGCGCGGGCGCCGCCTGGAGGGAGCACGCACCCGGGCGCCCCGGGGGGGCCGGGCGGGCCCGGCGCGGGGGG
>NZ_JAATOS010000454.1:0-3185 GCF_011806505.1 Salipiger sp. HF18
GACACATCCCCGCGCGGCGACGGTCGCGCGGGGCCCCGCCGGGGAGAGGCGGGTTACATAACCAGCGGAGGAACATCCGATATGTCACCGATTTTTCAGGGAATTCTGACGATCTTCATCGGCGTGACCGGATGTATCGCCTATTTCTACCTGTCCAATATCGTGCTCGACAAGGTGATCTTCCCGCCGCGCACCGATGACCGAGGGCGCAACATCCGCCGCGCCACGATGGTGCGGCCATGGCTGTTCATGCTGCCGGCGATGTTCGCGCTCGGGCTCTACCTCGTCTACCCGGTGGTGGGCAGCTTCTGGCGCTCGCTCTTCAACCGCTCCGGCGATACCTTCGTGGGCCTCGGAAACTACACCCAGATGTTTTCGGAATCGGGCTTCCGCACGGCGCTTTTCAACAACTTCCTCTGGGTGCTGGTGGTGCCTGCCGCCTCGGTCTTCTTCGGGCTCTTGGTGGCGCAGCTCACCGACCGGCTGAAGTGGGGCAACATCGCGAAATCGCTGATCTTCATGCCGATGGCGATCAGCTTCGTGGGCGCCTCGCTGATCTGGAAGTTCGTCTATACGGTCGACCCGCAGATCGGCATCATCAACGCCATCCGCGACTCGCTGGGCCTTGCCGCCATCGACCCGCTGCAGATCCCGTTCTGGAACAACTTCTTCCTGATGGTGATCCTGGTCTGGATCCAGACCGGCTTTGCCATGGTGATCCTCTCGGCAGCGCTGCGCGGGATTCCCGAAGAGACCATCGAGGCCGCCATCGTCGATGGCGCCAACCCGTTCCAGCTGTTCTTCCGCATCAAGGTGCCGCAGATCAAGGGCACGATCCTCGTGGTCTGGACCACGATCACCATCCTCGTGCTCAAGGTCTTCGACATCGTCTACGCGATGACCGGCGGCAACTTCGATACCGAGATCCTGCCAAGCTACATGATGGACTACATGTTCCGCGACGACGGGCGGGCGACCGCCGTGGCCTTCGTGATCATGATCATCGTGCTGCCGGTGATGATCTGGAACATCCGCCAGGCGCGGAAAGAGATGTGAGGAGGCACGGCCATGGATAATATCGCCGGACAGAAAAGCTCGCTCTCGATCGTCACCAACCTCTGCGTCCTGTTCCTGGTACTGCTCTGGCTGGTGCCGACCGTGGGGCTGCTGGTGTCGTCCTTCCGTGACCGCGAGCAGATCTCGCAGTCGGGCTGGTGGATGGCCATGTTCCCGGTGGAGCAGGCGTTCCGCGTGCAGCCCTCGGCCGATGGCGTGCGGCAGGACGGCGATCTCTACGTGCTCGAGGGCAACGTCTTCGGCACCGGCTCGGGCTCGGTCGCGGCCTTCGGCATCACCTCGCGCAACCCCGGCGCCGCCGAGACCGGCCAGACCTACGGGCGACTGAAGCTCGAGGTCCGCGACAGCGACGGCGAGCTCGACACCGAGAACTAAGAGACCGCCTGGCCCGCCGACGGTGCCCCCGAGGTGCCCGAAACCGACGAGGACGGCCGCCCGGTCGAGGGCTACAGCATCGACCGCGCGCTCACCATGGCGCCCAACGGCGACTTCACATGGGTGCAGGAGGGCGAGATCCGGCGGCCGCCGACGCTTTACGTCGTGGCCAAGCAGCCCCCCGAGTTCGGGCTGCAGAACTACGAGCTCATCCTCTATTCCAACAACATGGACCGCGCCTTCATCAACACGATGACGGTGACGATCCCGGCGACCATCATCCCGATCCTGATCGCGGCCTTCGCGGCCTACGCACTGGCGTGGATGGATTTCAGCGGGCGGCAGTTTCTCATCGCCATGGTGGTGGGGCTCTTGGTGGTGCTTCCTCGGCATCTGGCTCGCCCACACCGGCTTCGGCCTGCCGCTCGCCATCTACCTGCTGCGCAACTACATGGTGGGCTTGCCGCGCGACATCATCGAGAGCGCCAAAGTCGACGGCGCCACCGACTTCCAGGTCTTCACCAAGATTGTGCTGCCGCTCAGCTTTCCGGCGCTCGCCAGCTTCGCCATCTTCCAGTTCCTCTGGACGTGGAACGACCTTCTGGTCGCCAAGGTCTTCCTGCCCTCGAATTCCGAGAGCTGGGTGATGACCGTCAAGATCGCCGACGACCTGCTGGGCTCGCGCGGGGGCGACTGGGGCATCCTCGCCGCAGCGGCCTTCGTCTCCATCGCGGTGCCGCTGCTGGTCTTCTTCGCGATGCAGAAATACCTCGTGCGCGGCCTGCTGGCCGGCTCCGTCAAGTAAGGAAACACGACACACCATGACCGATATGCCGGACATGTCCTCCGCGACGCTTCTCAAGAAAGACCCCGACTGGTGGCGGGGCGCGGTGATCTACCAGATCTACCCGCGCAGCTTCCAGGACAGCAACGGCGACGGGGTGGGCGACCTGCTGGGCATCGCCAAGCGCCTGCCGCACATCGCCTCTCTGGGCGTCGACGCGGTCTGGATCTCGCCGTTCTTCCGCTCGCCCATGGCCGATTTCGGCTATGACGTCAGCGACTACTGCGACGTGGACCCGATGTTCGGCACGCTCTCGGATTTCGACGTGGTGATCGACACCGCCCACAAGCTGGGGCTCAAGGTGCTGATGGACCTCGTCATGTCGCACAGCTCCATCGAGCACCCGTGGTTCAAGGAGAGCCGCTCGTCGAAGGACAATCCCCGCGCCAACTGGTACGTCTGGGCCGACGCCCAGCTCGACGGCACGCCGCCCAACAACTGGCTGTCGATCTTCGGCGGCTCGGCCTGGCAATGGGATCCGACGCGCTGCCAGTACTACCTGCACAACTTCCTGACCGAGCAGCCCGACCTCAACTTCCACGAGCCGGCGCTGCAGGACACGCTGCTCGACGTGGCCGAGTTCTGGCTGCACCGCGGGGTCGATGGCTTCCGTCTTGATACCGTTAATTTCTACACGCATGACAAGCAGTTGCGGAACAATCCTCCACTGGCACCGGAAGAGCGCAACCCGATCACCGCACCGGCGGTGAACCCCTATACCTGGCAGAACCACCTCTACGACAAGACCCAGCCCGAGAACCTCGAGTTTCTCGCCCGGCTGCGCACGCTCATGAACCGCTACAACGCGGCCGCCGTGGGCGAGATCGGCGAGGACCAGCGCGGGCTCGAGGTGCTGGGCGACTACACGCGCGGCGACCAGCACCTGCAC
>NZ_JAATOS010000455.1:0-3169 GCF_011806505.1 Salipiger sp. HF18
TCGTCGAGCTTCTTGGAATCGTTCACCAAAGTCAGCGTGCCGAACACGTTGGCATAGAGGTGGGCGCGGGAATCAGCGACGTGGAACGACGCCTCGCCACCACTTTTCGCGGCACGTTCGGCGGCAGTGCCGCGCGCCGTGATGAACCAGATCGCGTTTTCGTCGGCATCGCCCTGCGGCGACATCGGCACCGGGCGCTCGCCGTCGGCGGCCAGCAGGCCGGCGCGCACATCCTTGAGCTGGCTCCAGAATTCGGACTTGAGATCCTTGGACATGGTGTCCTCCTTTGCGTTCTTCCTTGTGTCCCTCCTGAAACGCCGCGACCCGCCGACCTGTTCCTGCCTCTTGACGCAAGCGTGAGCCTGAGCGTAGATATGAACAAGCGTTCAATAATCGTCGGAGGAGGGCGAGGAATGTTCAACGCGGTCATGCGTTACGACCTGGGAGAGGATGTGAACGCCCTGCGCGAGATGGTTCATCGCTGGGCGCAGGAGCGGGTCAGGCCGATGGCGGCCAAGGTCGACAGTTCGAATGCCTTTCCGAACGAGCTCTGGACCGAGATGGGCGAGCTGGGCCTTCTGGGCATCACCGTGCCCGAGGAATTCGGCGGCGCCGGCATGGGCTACCTTGCCCATGTGGTGGCGGTGGAAGAGATCGCCCGGGCTTCGGCCTCGGTGTCGCTGTCCTACGGCGCCCACTCGAACCTCTGCGTGAACCAGATCAAGCTGAACGGCACGCAGGAGCAGAAGGCCAAATACCTGCCGGGGCTGGTCTCGGGCCAGCACGTCGGCGCGCTCGCGATGTCCGAGGCCGGGGCAGGCTCGGACGTGGTGAGCATGAAGCTCCGCGCCGAGAAGAAGAACGACCGCTTCGTGCTGAACGGCAACAAGTACTGGATCACCAACGGACCCGACGCCGACACGCTGGTGGTCTACGCCAAGACCGACCCCGATGCGGGCAGCCGTGGCATCACCGCGTTCCTGATCGAGAAGTCGATGACCGGCTTCACGACCAGCCCGCATTTCGACAAGCTCGGGATGCGCGGGTCGAACACGGCGGAGCTGATCTTCGACGACGTGGAAGTGCCCTTCGAGAATATCCTCGGCGAAGAGGGCAAGGGTGTGCGCGTGCTGATGTCGGGCCTCGACTACGAGCGCGTGGTGCTCGCGGGGATCGGCACCGGCATCATGGCGGCCTGCCTCGACGAAATCATGCCCTACCTGACCGAGCGCAAGCAGTTCGGACAGGCGATCGGGTCGTTCCAGCTGATGCAGGGCAAGATCGCCGACATGTACACGGCGATGAATTCGGCCCGCGCCTATGTCTACGAGGTCGCCAAGGCCTGCGACCGCGGCGACGTGACCCGTCAGGACGCGGCGGCCTGCTGCCTCTATGCCTCCGAGCAGGCGATGGTGCAGGCGCACCAGGCGGTGCTGGCGATGGGTTGACCGGGGTTCCTGGCATATCAGGAGTGCAGACGCAGGTTCAGCGACGCAAAGAACAGAGAGATGGGGGCCGGCACCTCGGAAATCCGCCGGATGCTGATCGGCCGCGAACTCATGGCGGCGATGAGCTGAGCCATGCGGTTGGGGGAATCGCGGTGGCCTGCTAGGGTGGCGTCATTGTCACGACGTCATTTCGGAGCATGTCATTGCCATGAAGACCTTTGCGATCTGCCTTTGCCTGCTGCTGCCCGTCGCGGCGGCAGCGGCCTCCAGCGACGCGGCGAAGCTTCAGGGCTGCGTCGAATCCTCGGCCTCGGGGCCGCAATCGGGAGTGCTCGGCAAATGCGTCGGCATGTTCCAACCGAGCTGCAAGGACGACACGACGATCGGCATCGCCGAGTGCATCATGCGCGAGCAGCGTGGCTGGGACGAGTTGCTGAATGCGTGGTGGACGCCGATGAAGGCGCGGGCGCAGGCGAATGGCAGCTGGGACAGCCTGCTCGCCGCGCAGCGCCAGTGGATCAAGGACCGCGACGCGGAATGCGCCCGGCGCTACGAAGAGGCGGGCGGCGGCTCGATCCGGGTGATCTACGGGGCGGAATGCCAGCGCGACCTGACGGCCGCGCGGGCGGTGGAGTTCTTCTACAGCCTCAATCGCTGAGGCCCGGGGCGCGGTCAGAAGCGCAGGATGTAGGACACGCCGAAGACCCACGGGTCGACCTCGACGGTGCCGATGTCATCGCCGTTCAGCTCGACATCGAGATCGATGTCGATGTAGCGGGCGTCGACGCGCAGCGCCGAGCGTTCGCTGATCGCGTAGTCCACGCCGAAGTGGCCCGACAGGCCCCAGCTGTCCTTGATGTCGAGACCCGAGATCTTCTGGTCCTCGAGCCCGAGGATGGTGGTGTAGTTCACACCGGCGCCGAAGAAGGGCGTGAAGGCGGTGTTGGTCGGCACGTGGTAGTTCAGCGTCACGGTCGGCGGCAGGTGCTTGACCTTCACGATGTCCGACCCGTTGGCCTTGACCTGGTGGGTGAAGGGCGTGGCGGCCAGCACTTCGATGCCGAGGTTGTCGGCGATGAAGTATTCGAAGGTCAGCGACAGCTGGGTGTTCTCGCCGACATCCATATCGAGCGCACCGCTGGCGAGGCTGCCATTGTCGTCGGAGGGGTTCACCCAGGCAAAGCCGATCCCCGCCGTCATGTCGCCCTTGGACTGAGCCAGCGCGCCGGTGGCGCAGACGGCCAGTACGGCCGCGGCGGAGACGAGTTTGGTCGTGTTCATCTTAGTCCCTTTCCAAATCGCACGTGGGGCCATTTGGGCGCTCGGGCAGATTCGCATGTTGATCTGAATCAAGCTTGGAACTCAGGGACTTGGGCTGTTGCAAATCCATCATATGAGGAGTCTGGGGTGCATCTTGAACCGCGCGTGAGGGCCGCGTCATGAGCCTTTCGACGGAGGAGACCGCACGGCGCCGGACGCTGGCGGAGGGGGCAGGCTACGACGCGCTGCGCGAGGGGTTCCGCTGGCCCGAGGCTGCCCGGGTCAACATGGCCGAGCAGGTCTGCGACAGTTGGGCGGCGCGCGAGCCCGGGCGCCCGGCGATCCTCGACATGCGCGCAGGCGGCGCGCCCGAGGTGGTGAGCTACGGTGCGCTCCAGGCGCTGTCGCGGCGGGGGGGGGGGGGGTGTGTCGGGGAAGGGGGGGGGGGGGGGGGGCGGGGG
>NZ_JAATOS010000456.1:0-3167 GCF_011806505.1 Salipiger sp. HF18
AAGGTGCGGGGCGAGCACGGGGTGCCGGGCTGGGGAAGGGGCCCCTCGGGGCCGCCCCGCGGCGGGGCGGCCAGGGCAAGAAACCCGAAGAGGAGCACCCCCCGCCACATCCCGTCACTTGGCCGCGCCCGCGGCCGCAGGTCAACTCACAGTTTCGTCGCGGGCGGCCCCGCGCGGGTGCTGAACGGCATCGAGGACACAAACCGCCGCCGGGTGCTTCAGCTTCCGCCCGAAACGCTCTATGTGAGGGGGAACGGCAGATCAGGGGTCCCGTCCATGTCCTTCTTCGGCAAGCTCAAGAACAGGCTCTTCAAGTCCTCCTCGAAACTCGAGGAAGGGCTCGACGCCATCATGCAGGAGGGCGGCACCGAGGACGCGCCCGAGCCGTCCGCGCCGTCGCCCGCGCCGCAACCGGCCACCCCGACGCCCGCCCCGGTGGACGTGCCGCCGCCGCCCGCCGAGACGCCCGAGCCCCCGGTCGAGACGCCGGCGCCCACGCCCAGCGAGACGCCGCCGCAGACCCCGGGCGAGATCGTGCCCCCGTCCGATCCCGCGCCGACCCCGGCCGGGACCCCGGCTCCGGGCCCCGACGCGACGCCGCCCGCCGATCCGATGCCCGCGCCTGCGCCCGAGATCGCACCGCCGCCGCCGCTCGAGATGCCGGTGCCGCGCGACCCCAAACCGGTGTCCCCGCCCGCCGAGACCCCGACCGAGACCCCGCGCAGCGGCTTCCTCGGCCGCCTCTTCGGCCGCGAACCGGCGGGCGCCCCTGTGGTGCGCCGCGTGCTCGACGACGAGATGCTGGAAAGCCTCGAGGAGCTGCTGATCGCCGCCGACATGGGCGTCGACACGGCGCTGCGGGTGTCCGCCAACATCGCCGAGGGGCGCTTCGGCAAGCGCGTCTCGACGCAGGAGATCAAGCAGGCGCTCGACGGCGAGTTCGACCGGATCAAGGAGCCGGTGGCGCGGCCGCTGCCGCTCTACTCCCAAAACCCGCAGGTGGTGCTGGTGGTCGGCGTGAACGGCTCGGGCAAGACCACGACCATCGGCAAACTCGCCTCGCAGTTCCGTGCTGCGGGCAAGTCGGTGGTGATCGCGGCCGGTGACACCTTCCGCGCCGCCGCCGTCGAGCAGCTTCAGGTCTGGGGTGAGCGCGCCGGCGTGCCGGTGCTGACCGCGCCCGAGGGCTCGGACCCGGCGAGCCTCGCCTTCGACGCCATGAGCAAGGCCCAGGCCGAGGGCGCGGACCTGCTGATGATCGACACCGCAGGCCGCCTGCAGAACCGCCAGGACCTGATGGAGGAGCTGGCCAAGATTGTCCGCGTGATCCGCAAGAAGGACCCCGACGCCCCACACAACACGCTCCTGGTGCTCGACGCCACCACCGGCCAGAACGCGCTCAACCAGGTCGAGATCTTCCGGCAGGTGGCGGACGTCTCGGGGCTGGTCATGACCAAGCTCGATGGCACCGCCAAGGGCGGCGTGCTGGTGGCGTTGGCCGACCGCTTCGGCCTGCCGATCCACGCCATCGGCGTGGGCGAACAGATCGACGACCTCGCCCCCTTCGATCCCGAGGAATTCGCCGCGGCCCTCACCGGCCTCGACAACGGCTGACGGGCCCGGGCGCGCGCCCAGATGCGCGCCCACCCCCTGTCATCCCTCGGACACTCCGCCCGAGCGGCGCCGCCAAACCTCCTCCTCCCATGCCCCGCGCCCCAAGCGACCACGGCACACGGACCGCCAAAACAGGCACACCCCTCGGCAAGGAGCCCCCCCTCCTTCATCTTGCCAGATAAACTCCCGCCGGAGGCATCCTGCCGCCTCCGCCCGCGCAGCGCCTGTCATCGCGCACCGACACTCCGCAACAGCCCCCCCCTCCTTCATCTTGCCAGATAAACTCCCGCCGGAGGCGTCCTGCCGCCTCCGCCTGCGCAGCGCCCGTCATCGCGCACCGGCACTCCGCGCCAGCCCCCCCTCCTTCATCTTGCCAGGTAAACTCCCGCCGGAGGCATCCCGCCACCTCCGACAGTGCACCGCCTGCCATTGAGAACCGGCGCCGCCGCGGCTATCTCTCGTGCAAACAACGGGAGAGCCGCATGGCCGCGAAACAGATCAACCCTTTCCTGAAGTCGGCGCTCGAGATCGGCCCGATCCTCGTCTTCTTCGCCGCCTACCTGCTTCTGAAGGACCGGACCTTCACTCTCGGCGGCACCGAGTATCAGGGCTTCATCCTCGTCACCGCAGGCTTTATCCCGCTGATGCTGGCCTGCACCGCGGCGCTCTGGAAGCTCACCGGTCACCTGAGCCCGATGCAGATCGTCACCTCGGTGCTGATCGTGGTCTTCGGCGGGCTCTCGGTCTGGCTCAACGACGACCGGTTCTTCAAGATGAAGCCTACGCTGATCTACCTGCTCTTCGGCACTGCGCTCGGCATCGGCCTGTTGCGGGGCGAAAGCTACCTGCGGACCGTGATGGAGGGGGTGATGCCGCTCAAGCGCGAGGGCTGGATGATCCTCACCAGGCGCGTCACGGCGCTGTTCTTTGGGCTCGCGCTGCTGAACGAGGTGATCTGGCGCACGATGAGCACCGAGAGCTGGGTCTATTTCAAGACTTTCGGCCTCACCGCCGCGGTGTTTGCCTTCTTCATGACGCAGGGCAAGCTCTTCAAGCGCTATGGCATCGAAGAGGCCGAGGGGAAGGCGGAATAGCCCCCCTGAGCACCGGACAAGAAACCGGACAAGAAAAAAGCGGCGGCCCCTCGGGTCCGCCGCTTTCGTTTCTCGGGACAGGCCGGTCTTCAGACCTTGCCGCGGGCGCTCGCGAAGATGCAGAGCAGGGTGACCAGCGCGGCGGCGCAGAGGTAGTAGCCGACGTAGGCGATGCCGTGGTTGGCCTGCAGCCAGGTCGCGATGTAGGGCGCCAGCGAGGCCCCGAAGATGCCCGCGAAGTTGAAGGTGATCGACGATCCGGTGTAGCGCACCCGGGTCGGGAAGGGGGCGGCCAGCGCGGTGCCGATCAGGCCGTAGGTCATGCCCATCAGCGCCATGCCCAGCGTCACGAAGCCAAGGATGCGGGCCTCGTTCGCGACCATCAGCACCGGCACGAGGAACGAGAAGGCGGCGATGGCGAGGGTGGTCGCGATCAGCACCTCGCGGCGGCCGAAGCGT
>NZ_JAATOS010000457.1:0-3165 GCF_011806505.1 Salipiger sp. HF18
CCGACGCCTATGACCGGGGTTTCCTGCAGTGCGACCTGCTGGTCATCGGCGGCGGTGCCGCGGGGCTGGTGGCGGCGCTGACCGCCGGGCGTGCGGGCGCACAGGTGGTGCTTGCGGACGAGGATTTCCGCCTTGGCGGGCGGCTCCTGATGGAGAGCGACCTTCTGGACGGTGCCCCGGCCAGCGACTGGGTCGAGAGCGTGCGGGCGGAGCTTGCCAGCCTGTCCAACGTGCGGATCATGACCCGCACCACGGTCTTCGGCGTCTTCGATCACGGCATCTACGGCGCGGTCGAGCGGGTGGCGGACCACCTGCCCGTGCCCGGCGACAAGGTGCGCCAGACGCTGTGGCGGATCACCGCGAAACGCGCCGTGCTGGCGGCGGGCGCGACCGAGCGGCACATTCCCTTCGCCGACAACGACCGGCCCGGCATCCTGCTGGCGGGCGCGCTGCGCGCCTATGCCAACCGCTGGGCGACGCTTCCGGTGGCCAAGGCGGGCGACGCGGTCGCGATCTTCACCAACGGCGACGACGGGCACCGCACGGCGCGCGACCTGCTGGCCAAGGGCGCGAAACTGCTCGGCGTGATCGACAGCCGCGCCGGGGCCAGGGCCCTGGGCGACTACCGTGTCTTTTCCGGCGCGCAGGTCACCGGCAGCAAGGGCCGTCTCGGTCTCACGCAGATCGAGATCACCGAAGGCGGCAAGGCCTCGTGGCACGAGGTCGGCGCGCTGGGTGTGGCGGGCGGCTGGAACCCGAACCTGCACCTCGCCTCGCACCACCGCGGGCGGCCCGAGTGGGATGCCTCGCTGCTGGCCTTCGTGCCGGGGCAGGGCGGTCCGCAGGGGCTGATCCCCGCGGGCGCCGCCGCCGGCAAGGGCGGCACCGCGCAGGCGCTGGCGGACGGTGCGCGCGCGGCACAGGCTGCGCTGGCCGAGCTGGCGCTCACCGCGCCGCAGATCGCGCTGCCCGAGGCGCTGGACGCTCCCGCGGCGCAGGAGGCCTTCTGGCACGTGCCCGGCAAGAAACGCGCCTGGGTGGATTTCCAGAACGACGTGACCGTCAAGGACATCAAGCTGGCGCATCAGGAGAACATGCGCCCGGTCGAGCATCTCAAGCGCTGGACCACACTTGGCATGGCGACCGATCAGGGCAAGACCTCGAACGTATCGGCGCTGGCGGTGATGGCCGAGCTCACGGGCAATTCGATCCCCGAGACCGGCACCACGATCTTCCGCCCGCCCTATACCCCCGTCTCGCTCGGCGTGCTGGGCGGCGGCGACAGCGGCCCGCATTTCCGCCCCCACCGCCTGACCCCGACCCATGGCTGGGCCGAGGCGCAGGGCGCGGAGTTCGTCGAGGTGGGCCCGTGGATGCGCGCCCAGTACTTCCCGCAGAAGGGGGAGACCCACTGGCGGCAGAGCGTCGACCGCGAGGTGCTGGCGGTGCGCGCGGGCGTCGGGCTTTGCGACGTGACCACGCTCGGCAAGGTCGATGTGCAGGGCGCCGATGCGCGCGAGTTCCTCAACCGGCTCTACGCCAACATGATGGGCACGCTGAAGGTCGGCATGGTGCGCTACGGGCTGATGCTGCGCGAGGACGGTCACGCCTACGATGACGGCACCTGCGCGCGGCTGGCCGAGGATCACTACGTGGTCACCACCACCACCGCCAACGCCGGGCTGGTCTTCCAGCGCATGGAGTTCGCGCGCCAGTGCCTCTGGCCCGAGCTCGACGTGCAGCTGATCTCGACCACCGACGCCTGGGCGCAGATCGCCGTCGCAGGGCCGAAATCCCGCGAGCTTCTGGGCCGGATCGTCGACGATTTCGACCTGTCGAACGAGGCCTTCCCCTTCATGGCCTGCGCTCCGCTCACCATCTGCGGCGGGCTGCGCGCGCGTCTCTTCCGGATCTCGTTCTCGGGCGAGCTGGCCTACGAGATCGCCGTGCCCGCCCGCTACGGCCATGCGCTGATGGAGCGCCTGATGGAGCGCGGCGCCGATCTGGGCGTCACGCCCTACGGCACCGAGACGCTGGGCGTCCTGCGCATCGAGAAGGGCCACGCCGCCGGGGCCGAGCTCAACGGCCAGACCACGGCGCAGATGCTGGGGCTGGGCCGGATGGTGTCGGCCAAGAAGGACAGCATCGGCGCGGTGATGTCGCGCCGCGAGGGCCTCGCGGCCGACCGCCGCCGTCTCGTCGGGCTGAAATCCGTGACCCCGCAAGAGCAGGTGGTGGCAGGCTCGCATCTCTTCACCGGAGGGGCGGCGCAAACCATGCAGACCGATCAGGGCTGGGTCACCTCGTCCTGCTGGTCGCCGCATCTGAAGAGCTACATCGCGCTGGCCTATCTCGAGGACGGCGACAGCCGGCAGGGCGAGATCGTCATCGCCGCCAACCCGCTCGAAGGCCGCGAACTGCGCGCCGAGGTCGTGTCGGCGCATTTCGTGGATCCCGAAGGAGGACGTCTCCGTGACTGACCTTTCCCCCGTCACCGCGCTTGGCGACAGCGCCCCGCGCAACGTGCGCTTCGGCGCGCTCACCCTGTCGGAAAACGCCGGTCTCGCGCTCGCCTCGCTGGCGCTGCGCAAGGGGCAGGCGGCGCCCGCGCCCTTCGGCCTCGCGCTGCCCGAGGTGGCCCGCGCGGTGTCCTCGGGGCCGCACGGGGCCTTCTGGACCGGGCGCGGTCAATGGATGATCGAGGCCGAGGGTCTTGCCGAAACCGATTTCGCCGCCGCGCTGCAGGGTCAGGCGCCGGGCTGCGCGGTGACCGAGCAGACCGACGGCTGGGTCGCCTTCGAGATCGCCTCGGACACTGGCGCCCCGCTCGAGGCGTTGCTGGCGCGGCTGGTGAACATCGACCCGAGAACGCTCGGGCCCGGCTGTTGCGTCCGCACGGGGCTCGAGCACATGAGCGTGTTCGTACTGCGCCGGTCCGAGACCCGGCTGGCGGTGATCGGAATGCGCAGCCTCGCGGGATCGCTGTGGCACGCCCTGTCGCAAGCCGCCCGCCGACTGGAGGACTGATATGTCTGCAACCATCATCGACGGCAAGGTTTTTGCCGCGACCGTGCGCGAGCAAGTGGCAGCGCATGTGGCGCGGCTGAAGGCGGACCACGGCATCACGCCGGGTCTGGCGGTGGTGCTCGTGGGCGAGGACCCGGC